>PWXP01000228.1 GCA_003561895.1 Planctomycetaceae bacterium
CGGTAGATATGCCCAGAAACCCGCATCTTAGCGCGAATGTAACGATTATGCGGGTTCACTTGGACGGAAAACGAAAGCACGGGCAGACATTGCATAAAAGTCCGGTAGCCGTTCACAGGGGGACTGTCCCAATTTTCGCGGCGCAAAGGGCGATTTGCCCAATGAGTGACCGTTTCCGCCGCGAAAATGGGACTGTCCCCCTTCGCATACCGCTGAGAAAACTGCGTCGTCGCCCCGTGAACGGTTACAAAGTCCGGCTCCTTACAGGGCGCTGCAGCCGACACGACCCCTCTGACGTGGGGAATGGTTTTTCTTGACGCCCGGGGATGGTTCCGGCTATACTGAAAGATAGTCACAGTTACGTCCTCTGGAACCTTACGAGCATATCCATGATCGTTCGCACACGTTTTCTCCCGGTCTGGCTCGCTGTCCTGGTTGTGGCAGGTTGGTCGTGTGGGCCCTTGTTGGGCCAAGAGGAAGGCCCGCCCCGGCCGGAGCGGCCGACCGAGCCCGGCCATCGTCAACTTGCCCCGGGCGTGATGAAGGTGGTCGAACCCGAACTGCTGATCGAAGAGACGTTCAGCCGCCACGACGTGGTGGAACTTCTGGCCGTCGATCCGGACTTCGATTGGGCCAAAGACACCCCCTTCCGCCGCGACATTTGGGGCCTGGAGTTCCAATTCAAAGTCGTGCGTATGCTCGAGGTCGATATACCCAATCCCGAGACGGACCGCATGCAGCGCAAACGGGTGTGGTACCTGGTTTACTCGGTGACCAACAGTGAGAAGGTTTTGCACCCGGTCCGGCAGGCGGACGGCACCTGGGAGGTCGAGCGAGTGGCCCGCCCTTTGAAGTTTACTCCCCGGTTTCTCCTGGAGGTTCCGCGGTTCGAGAAGGTGTATCCCGCCCGATTGATCCCCGTGGCGATCGGTCCGATCCGCATGCGCGAGGACCCCCATCGGCGGTTCCTCAATACGGTCGAGATGGGCCAGCGGACGATCCAGCCCGGTGAGACCGTTTGGGGGGTTGCCACGTGGGTCGACGTGGATCCGAAGACCAACTTCTTCTCCATCTACGTTCGAGGTCTCACCAATGCCTACCGCTGGCGCGACGAGCCGGGGGCGTACCAGAAACGCAAGCTGCTGGGCGTGGGCCGCCGTCTTTCGAGAAAGACCCTGAAACTCAATTTCTGGCGTCCGGGCGACGAATTCATTATTCACGAAGGTCAGGTCCGGTTCGGCGCCCCGGGGGACCTTGACTACGAGTGGGTTTGGCGGTAAAAAGAAGGGTTGGAGTTCACGCTTCATTATTCACGAAGGTCAGGTCCGGTTCGGCGCCCCGGGGGACCTTGACTACGAGTGGGTTTGGCGTTAAAAAGAAGGGTTGGAGTTCACGCTTCAGCGTGCGGGATATGGCAAGTGCTTGGCTCGCACGCTAAAGCGTGAACTCCAACAAAGAAGGATTCACTTGCCTAAACTGCCCCAGGCAGGGGCGACTGAGGTTTATTCTAAGGAGAACGTCATGGCCCACAAGAAAGGTCAAGGCTCCAGCCGCAACGGCCGCGACAGCAATGCCCAGCGCCGCGGCGTGAAGCGGTTCGGCGGCCAGGAAGTCCGTGCCGGCAACATCCTGGTCCGGCAGTGCGGTACCAGGTTCCACTCCGGACAGGGGGTAGGCTGCGGCAACGATTACACGCTCTACGCCCTCATCGACGGCTACGTAAAGTTCGACCGCGGCGGCCGGCGCGTCAACGTCGTCGGGGTACACTGACCCCGTTCCATGTTTGTCGACCGGGTGGAGATCGACGTCGAAGGCGGCCGCGGCGGCGACGGCTGTGTCTCGTTCCGTCGCGAGAAGTTCGTTCCACGCGGCGGCCCCGACGGCGGTGACGGCGGCGACGGCGGAAGCGTGATCATCGTGGCCGAAGAGGGCGTCGACAGTCTCAGCCCCCTCGCGCATCGCAAGACGTGGCGCGCCAAGAGCGGACGGCACGGGGAGGGTTCCTGTCGGCATGGGCGCGCGGGCGATGATGTATGGATCCGCGTCCCCCCCGGCACGGTGGTCTGCGACGTGCAGGGCGGGTACGTCATCAAAGACTTGGCCGCCTCGGGCGAGAAGGTGACCGTGGCCCGCGGCGGCAAGGGCGGCAAGGGCAATACCCGCTTCAAGTCGCCTACGCATCGCGCCCCGCGCGAATCGACGCCGGGCGACCCCGGCGAAGCCCGCCGAATACGCCTGGAACTGAAGGTGATTGCCGACGTGGGGCTGGTGGGCAAGCCGAACGCCGGCAAGAGCACGCTGCTCAGCCGCGTCAGCCGCGCCCGGCCCGAAATCGCCGGCTATCCGTTCACCACGAAGCGGCCGAACCTCGGGCGGGTGCAGATCGACGCCGACCGGTCATTCGTCCTGGCCGACATTCCCGGGCTGATCAAGGGCGCGCACGCGGGGGCCGGCCTGGGGCACGAGTTCCTGCGGCACATCGAGCGGGCGGGCATCCTGGTCCACCTGGTCGAGCCGCAGCCGCTCGACGGCACCCGCCCGGCGGACAACTACCGCGCCATCCGCGAGGAACTCCTCCGCTACAACCCGGCCCTGGGCGACCGGCCCGAAATCGTCGCCGTCAGCAAGGCCGACCTTCCCGAAGCCAGGGCGGTGCGCGACGAACTTGCCGGCGAACTCGGCCGCGAGGTTCACCTCATTTCGGCCGTCACCGGGCAGGGGCTCAACACGCTGCTCGGCGCGGTCGCCGAGGCCCTCGGGCGGGATGCTGAGGAAGCCTGGGGGTAGTCAGGCCGTAATGCCCTTGGTCAGCGTCATGAACGCCGTTTCCAGGTTGATCTCGTCCTCCCGGAAGAGCCTCAAGCGGTAGCCGGCGTCGATCAGCAGGGTGGGCAGCTCGGTGTAATCGGTCACGTGCTCGGCCAGGGGGGTCATTGTGGATCAGTCGGTGTTCCTGCCCGCCGGTGTGGAAAAAGGGGTGAGGGCCGCCCGATGCAGCCAAACCTGGGCGATGCTCACCAAGCGGGTGTACGAAATCGACCCACTGGCCTGCCCCCATTGCGGAGGGCAGAAGGTGGTCGCTTTCATCGAGCCGCCGCAGGGGGCCGTCATCGAGAAGATTCTCCGCCACTGCGGGCTATTGATTTCGTCCACGCCTCGCGCCCCGCCGCCGGAAGACGGTTGGCTCTATGAGCCGGACGTCGAGTGGGAGAGCCATCCCGCCTCGTCCGACCCACCCGGGGAACTGACCTTCGTCGATATCGACGAGTTCCTGGCGACCTTCTGATCTTGCCTTCTCGGCAAGTCGGCCCGTGGAAGGTACGTCGATGCGGCGATGTGACGCCCTATTCGGGGTAGGGCAAATAGCCTTCTAATGGCATTCTCGGGTACCAACTTCACCGAGAAAACTCCCAAACGCGCGGGGGAGCAGGCGGGAAAGGGCGGGCATGCCCGCCCTTTCC
>PWXP01000188.1 GCA_003561895.1 Planctomycetaceae bacterium
ATGTCTTGTATTATGGGAATCTATTCCCAGATTGCAAGGCCAAAGCGGTTCCGGCGCGGTCGTCCGGTTGCGCGGCAACGAAGGACCCCACATCGTCACATCGTCACGCGATCCACTTCCGCCGGATGTTCCGCAGGCTCACCGCGAACAGCGCGGCGCAAAAGGCCACCAGCAGCGTGAAATTCAACCACAACGGCATCTGCCCGCGCTGGTGCACCGAGGCGTGGAGCACGTCGGCCCCGTAGGTCAGGGGCAGCGCGTAGGAGACCGGGCGAAGCCACACCGGCAACTGCGCGACCGGGAAAAACAGCCCGCAGAGGAACAGCATCGGGAAGCGGAAGAAGTTCGAGAAGGCCTGCGCCTCGAACACCTCTTTGACCGAAACGGCGATGAACAGGCCGAGGAACGTCGAGCTGACGGCGACGAGCACCACGGCGGGCACCAGCGTCGCCCAGGCCACGCCCGACAGATCGGCCAGCAGCGCCGCCAGCACCACCGGCACGAAGGCGTTGGCGACGCCGAACAGAATGGCGCCGCCGGTCTTGGCCAGCATGAGCAGTTCCAGCGGGATGGGCGCCAGCAGCAGCCGCTCGAACGACCGGCCTTTCTTCTCGAAGGTAACCGTGACGGCCAGCAGGCTGGTCGTGCCGAACAGCACCGACAGGGCCATCACACCCGGCAGTAGCTCGACAATGTTGTCGGCGCCCGTGCCCGAGCGGATGAAGAACATGCCGGTCCAGGCGAGCGGGAAGATCAGGCCCCAGCTAAGGTTGGGCGGTTTGAGGTAGTAGGTCCGCACGTCCTTCAGCAGGATGTTCCAGAATACGATCCACGCCGTCATGCGCCGCCTCCGATCTTGCCCTTGTCGTTCTCCTGCCGCATGGCGGCCGCCTCGATACCGGTGACCTGAACGAACACGTCCTCGAGCGAAGGCCGAATTCGCCGGGCTTCGGTCACCTCGGCGCCGCGATCTTCCAGGAACCGCACGAGCGGGCCGACCCGAACCGGCTCGCCCGACTCGACGCGAATGCCTTCCCGGCCGGCCGCGTGGCACTGCAAGTGGGGGAACGCGGCCGCCATGGCCTCGCACAGCCCGGCCACCTGGTTTGCGAAGAAGAACTGCACCACTTCATGGCCCTCGGTCTGTTGCATCAGGTTGGCGACCGTGTCGAGCCGGACGATGCGGCCGCCCACGATGAACGCGACGCGGCGGCACAGCCGCTCGGCCTCCTCGATGTAGTGTGTGGTCAGGAAGATGGTGGTGCCCCCGGCGTGCAGGTCGGCAATGAGCTGGCGGATCTGCCGGGCGCCGGCCACGTCGATGCCGGTGGTCGGCTCGTCGAGGAACAGGATGGGCGGCCGGTGGATGATCCCCGCGGCGATGGTGAGCTTCCGCTTCATGCCCTTCGAGTAGCCGCCGAACCGGCGCTCGGCGGCGCCGGCCAGGCCGAAGCGGGCGAGCAGTTCCCCAGCCCGGGCCCGGCGGTCGGCCTTGCTCATGCCGTACAGCGCGCCGCAGAAGCAGAGGTTTTCGCGGCCGGTCAGTTCGGGGTAGAGGTTGCTTTCGTCGGGCACGACGCCCATCAGGTGCTGGGCGGCTTTCGGGTTGGCGGAGCAGTCGGTCCCGGCGATGTGGATGGCGCCGGCGTCGGGCCGGGCCAGGCCGGTGAGCAGGTTGATCGTCGTGGTCTTGCCCGCCCCGTTCGGGCCGAGAAAGCCGAACAACTCACCCTCGCGCACGTCGAAATCGGCGCCGGCGACCGCCTGCACCTCGCCGAACCGCTTCCGCAGGCCGCGCACCTCGATCATCGGTTCCGCCATACCGGCTTACTCATCTCGGGGGGCGGTGCATGGGTGCTCTTTCACCTCGCCGTGGCACTGGCGAACCTGCTCCGGCGAGCAGGTTTCGGGCTTGTCTTTCAGGTTTTCGGGCTTCTGGCAGCCTCCGGTTCGATCGTTACAGCACATGGGGATGCTCCTTGGTTGGGTTCGCCGGTCCGGTGGTCCGGGTCCAGCAGGTTGTCGATTTCCGCCCGCCAGGCGGCGAGCGTTTCCTCATTGAGGCAATAATGAACGAAGTAGCCGCGTTTTTCGTCGGTGACGAGTCCGGCGTCGCGCATGACGCGCAGGTGTTGGGAGACGGCGCCGGGGGTGACGTCGAGTCGGGCGGCCAATGCGCCGACGCACAGCGCCCGGCCTTTGAGCAACTGCACGATCTGCACGCGTGTTTCGCCGGCGAGCACCTTCAGCAGCCTGGCTAGGTCTTTGGGCTCGTTCATATTAGTCTCCGCTAATATGCTATCACACGTCGGGCCGGCTGTCAATCGTGCAGCGGCGGCGAAAGACCCCAAATACCAGATAACCGTTCACAGGCCGGTGCGGACAGTCGCATTTTCGCGGCGAATATGGCGTTATCCACGCGGGATATCATCTCCGCCGCAGCCCCCCCTGACCGGTTACGATTCCAGGAGGCAGGCGTGTTCGCGGCCCTGGTGGAATTGCAGTGCTTGCACTATACTAAAGTATCTGTCCGTTCCTTCCACCCTTTGTTCCCCCGAAGGGGGAGAAAGCGATTGCTTCGATGAGTCGTACCGTAGCGACGTTGCTGTTGTTCACCTGGGTTGCCGCTACCCTGATGCTGGCGGCGTCGTGCTCGCAGGAGCCAAGCGCGGCGGTCGGGTCGGCCGAGCCCGCCGTCGACCCCCCCGAGATGGCCGAGCCGGCGGAAACGCCCGAACCGGTCGAAACGCCGGAGGAGCCGGCCGAGTTTGCTGAAGAGCCGGCCGCATCGTCCGATACCCTGGACGATCCGTTCGCCGCCGACGACGGCTTGTTCACCGAAATGCCCGACACCGAAATGCCCGACACCGAAATGCCCGACGTCGAAAACGACGAGGCCAGCCCGTTCGACGTGCCCGACGAACTGTTCGCCGAACTGGATGACCTATCCGACGACCCGGAGCGGGAGGGTGCCCGCCGGCCCGACGTCCACTTCGTACCTACCCCCCAGGAGGTGGTGGATCGGATGCTCGAATTGGCGGAAGTGACCGAGGACGACGTGGTTTACGACCTCGGCTGCGGCGACGGCCGGATTGTGGTGACCGCGGCGAAGCGGTACGGTTGCCGAGCCCTCGGGGTCGACATCGATCCGGAACGCGTCGAAGAGTCGCTCAAGAACGTCCGGGACAATAACGTCGAGCACTTGGTGGAGATCAAGGAAGGCGACATCTTCGAGATGGACCTGACCCCCGCCACGGTCATCACCCTGTACCTGCTGCCCAACCTGAACGTGAAGCTCATTCCCCAGCTTGAACAATTGGAGCCCGGCACGCGGATTGTCTCGCACGCGTTCGACATGCGCGGTGTGAAACCCGACGTGGTCGAGACCGTCGAGACCGAGCGGGGCACTTCGCCGACGGTCTACATGTGGACCACGCCCCTGCAGAAGGAAGAGGAG
>PWXP01000570.1 GCA_003561895.1 Planctomycetaceae bacterium
AGCCGCGTGCTGGAAACGTACAGGGGGAACTCGACCGGCTGATCGACCAGCAGGTGGAACTCGCGGTCGAGTTCCACTTGCTGCCCCGGCTCGACGCCGGCGGGCACGAGGCAGAGCGCCTGCGCGGCGGCCTCCGGCGGTTCGGCTCCCTCGATGCCGACGTAGTACGTGCGGGCCAGCCCGGCCGCGATGCGCACCCCCTCGCCGCGGCCCACCAGCCCGAAGTACGCGGCCCCGCGGGCAACGGCCAAGTCCAGCCGGTCGTTGCGCAGCACCACCGGCTGCCATCCGCCCCCCGGGCCGGCGAACCAATCGGAGATCACCCGCAGCAGCCGCTCCCGCAGTTCCGTCGAGTTGAACACCGCGCCGTTGAACAGCACCAGGTCGGGCCGCGCCGGATCGTGATCGCTTTCAGCTTTAGCCTCGCGCTGCTCGTCGCCCGCGTGCCGGTGCGTGGCCAGGAACGCGCCCAGGTAGCGGGTGATGGCGGCGTCGGGCGCATAGGGAAGGCCGAACTCCTGGAAGCCGGAAACCCGGCTGCGCGGCCGCTCACCCAGGGCCACGTGGGGAAAGAAGCCCTCGACGAGCAGCTTGCCGGCCTCCTCACGCGTCCCCTCCACCTGCATGCCGGCGCCGATGAGCCGGGCGCTGCGGCCGGGCAGGTGGAGAGTGAGGCGTTCGGGCGGATTCTCGCCCAGCAGCCTCTCCTTTGCTTGCCGACACGCGCGCACCAGCACGGCCCACTGGCCCGGTTCGAGCTTCCCGCCATCGGTGAGTCGCGATTCGAGGTGGCGGGCCAGCGCGAGGTCGAAGTTATCGCCGCCGAGGATCAGGTGCTCGCCCACGGCCACCCGGTGGAACCGCACCTTGCCGCCCTCGCCAGGGCGCACGCGGATAAGCGTGAAGTCGCTCGTGCCGCCGCCGATGTCGCACACGAGGATCTTCTGCCCGGGCGAAACCTGCCGGTCCCAGTCGTCGCGGTGGCGGTCGATCCACGCATAGAAGGCGGCCTGGGGCTCCTCGATGAGCACCACCCGCGGAAGCCCCGCCCGGCGCGACGCCTTGACGGTCAGCTCGCGGGCGACCTCATCGAAGGAGGCCGGCAGCGTGAGCACGACGTCTTGTTCGGCCAGAGGATGTTCCGGGTGGGCGTGGTCCCACGCGAGGCGGACGTGTTCGAGGTACCGGGCGCTGGCCTCGATGGGCGAGAGGCGCTCGAGGTCGGCCGCCCCCTGCCACGGCAAGATGGCGGCCGTGCGGTCGACGCCCGAATGGCACAGCCACGACTTGGCCGAGACGATCAGCCGGCCGGGCACCTTGGCGCCGTGGTCGCGGGCGAACGCGCCGACGGTGAAGCCCGGCTCCTCGCGGTGCCAGGGACAGCGGAGCGCGCCGGGGGCGAACTCGGCCGCGGCCGGTTCGTAGTGGAACGAGGGGAGCGTTTCGCGCCGCTCGACCACCCCCGCCTCGACCACCTGGGGCACGGTGAACGTTTCAATGCCTCTCGGCCGCCGATGCGTATCGACGAAGCACACCGCCGAGTTGGTCGTTCCCAGGTCGATGCCCACCACGAAGCGTGGCGGAGCCTGCTGGGCGGATGGCAAGGGACTCATGCGTTCTAGCCGGTAGGTGTCTCAAATAGCCGGAGTTGGGGCTCGACGTGGCCCTTGCGCCCGGCAGCGTCGTAGCGGGCGTTCACTCCAACGTCTCTCAAACATGTCAGGGATTCTGAATTGGCACTTGTCTGCGACTATCGTCTTGGTTCTCTCCCGGTCACTTCGCATACTCCGGGAACCGATCCTGGACGGCTTGGACGGTCAGTTCCTCCTCGCGCAGAGCCTGCAGGGCGCGGACGGCGGCCTGGGCGGCTTGCAGCGTGGTCATGCAGGGAATGCCGTGCGACACGGCGGCCGCGCGGATGCGGCCCTCGTCGGTGCGGGCGCCCTTGCCGCTGGGCGTGTTGATGACAAGCTGAAGGTCGCCATCGATCATGTAGTCGATGGAGTTCGGGTGGCCCTCCTGTACCTTCTTGATGGCCGTAACCGGAATACCCGCCTCGCGCAGCCGCCGGGCCGTGCCCTTGGTAGCCAGCAACTCGTAGCCCAACGCGGCCAGCTTCTCGGCCAGCGGGAGCATGGCCTCCTTGTAGCGGTCGGCCATGCTGACGAACACCTTGCCGGTGTCGGGCAGGACGGTGCCGGCGGCAAGCTGGCTCTTGGCGAACGCGATGGAGAACCGCTCGCTGATGCCCATCACCTCGCCGGTCGACTTCATCTCGGGGCCCAGTACGATGTCGACCCCGCGGAACTTCACGAACGGCAGCACGGCCTCCTTGACGGAGACGTGCGAGGGGACGGGGTCTTTCGTCATGCCCTGCTCGGCCAGCGACACGCCGGCCATCACCTTGGCCGCCACCTTCGCCAGAGGCACGCCCACGGCTTTCGATACGAACGGCACGGTGCGGCTCGCCCGGGGGTTCACCTCCAGCACGTACAGCGTGGGCTTGCCGTCCTCGCGCTTCACCGCGTACTGCACGTTCATCAGGCCGCGCACGCGGAGTTCGCGGGCCATGGTGACGGTGGCTTGGCGGATTTCCTCGACGACGGGGCCGGGCAGGCTGTACGGGGGGATGGCGCAGGCCGAATCGCCCGAGTGAACGCCCGCCTCCTCGATGTGCTCCATGATGCCGGCCACGATGACCCGGTCGCCGTCGGCAATCGCGTCGACGTCCACTTCGACGGCGTCTTCGAGGAACCGGTCGATGAGCACGGGCTGGCCCTGGGCCACGATGAAGGCTTCGGCGACGAACCGGTCGAACTGAGCGGCGTCGTAGCAGATTTCCATCGCCCGGCCGCCCAGCACGAAACTGGGCCGCACCAGGGCGGGGAAGCCGATCTTGGCCGCCTCGGCCCGAGCCTGGTTCATGTTCCGCGCAATGCCGTTGGGCGGCTGCTTCAGGCTGCAGCGGCGCAGGAAGGCGGCGAACCGCTCGCGGTCCTCGGCCTCTTCGATCGTGTCGACGCTCGTGCCGATGATCGGCGCGCCGGCGTTGCTCAGCGCCCGGGCGAGGTTCAGCGGTGTCTGCCCGCCGAACTGCACGATAATACCGTCGGGCTGCACGCGGTCGCAGATGTTGAGCACGTCTTCGGTCGTCAGCGGCTCGAAGAACAAGAGGTCGCTGGTGTCGTAATCGGTCGAGACGGTTTCGGGGTTCGAGTTGACCATGATCGATTCGATGCCCAGTTCGCGCATGGCGAAGCTGGCGTGGCAGCAGCAGTAGTCGAACTCGATGCCCTGCCCGATGCGGTTCGGCCCGCCGCCGAGGATCATGATGCGCTTCTTGCCGGGCTGCTTCGGGGGCGTTTCGTCCTCGTCCTCGTAGGTCGAGTAGTAGTAGGGCGTGTAGGCCTCGAACTCGCCGGCGCAGGTATCGACGCACTTGTAGGTGGGCACAATG
>PWXP01000125.1 GCA_003561895.1 Planctomycetaceae bacterium
ACGAGGCTTTCTGACCCCGCGCGGCCTGAAGAACCCCACCGCGCAAAAACACCGGTGGGGGGGTGGATTGACAGCGGGGTTGCCGGTCAGCCACAATTGGGATTTTGGACGACCGGCGTTGTGCATTTCCCCCGCGGCCGGCACCCGCGCCGGAGCCCAACGAGCCGCGCGCGGGCAACTGCCGCGCCCGCCGACGGCATGGAGCACGCCGAGCCGCAAGGACGTTCGCGCCGCCGATGACTCGCCCGCAGGTCGCGCACGCTTGCCGCCTCGCCGGCCGCCGCCCGGCAAACGTCTCGGATCGCCGGCTGGAGGATCGCTCGGCGGAAACCCGGCGACGCATGAGTAACGAATGTCGACGGCTTTACACCGTCCTGTGAGAGATAGAGAGACATGAAAGCGCGAATCAATCCGCCAGTCTACTTGGCCAGCGCACCGATCGCGTGCTGGCGTTGCGGTGCGGAAATGCCCGCTGTTGCGATCATTGCGCCCGACGTGCCCGAAGCCGAGGGCGAGATCTGCACGCTCTCGGACATCCGTAGCCTCCCGGGACCAATGCGAACCTTCATCCAGAAGCGCTTCCCCACATTCAGACTGAAATACTCGAAGACGACGCAATCCGAGTACTACGCGAGCACATGTCCGAACTGCGGCGTGCTGTCTGGCGATTTCTACCTCCACGGTGAACCGGGAGCGCCGTTCTTCCCCACGACGGAGGAAGAGGCCGCGCGCCTGACCGTCGAAGAGATCCCCGTTGCGGGTCCGATGGATGTCGAAGCCGGCTTGGGCATGGGGGCAGCACACTTGATCCTGAAAAACGCAAAGAGGAAAGCCGCAGAACCAAGCGTCGGAGGCGACTCCGGGAAGTGAGGTGTGCGAGGATTTCGCTCTCGTGATGCCCGTAATGTGCACTCCGGATCAGCTCATGGGGGAAGACAATGGCTCCTGATCCAATCCTATCGGAGGTCCGGCCGATTCGCGAAGAAAGCGTCAGACCGGTACATGGAAAACCCGCTACGGAAAACGCCGGTGGGGGGGGGGGGGGGGGGGGGGTTGACAGCGGGGTTGGCGGGTGGCCAGAATTGGGATATTCAGCGATCGGCGTTGTGCACTTCCCCCGCATTCCGCTGCCGCGATGGAGGACATGGAACACCATCCCTCGCGGCGCGACAATTGCGATTGATGGTATGCCCGCCACCTTACCCAACCTCTCCAGCCGCGCCAATATATGCGCCTGTCCCCTTTAGCTTCTCGGGACGAGTCGACGTGTATGCCGATGAGTTTTCGCAATGGGCCGAACGACGCGGCTCTCCGAATTCCGGCGTCCTGCTATCCCCTTGACTTGCCGGTACTCCCTGTTTAGACTGGGCGTTACCAACAATCGTGGCACCGGAACTCCTGACAGAACGAATCCGAACAGCAAGCGAAAGACTATGGCAGTTCGACGAATTGCTGACCTAGCCCAGAATAGTTTCCTTCAAGACGGCGTTGAAGGACATCGGTCAACGAAGGTGGCGCCCGAAACGCTCCTTAGGCCGTGGCCGGATGAGATCGCGGATTTAGTCGCTCGTAAGCAGGCGCGTCTCTTATCGTCGCTGGAGCGCGCGTGCGGTGGCCCGTTCTTCAGTGCGCCGGGCTTCGTTCTATACAACGCAGATTCTTCGGCCATGCTGGCTCGCCTGTCGCGCGCAGAACTATGCATCGACCTGTCGTTGACTTCGCCGCCCTACAACATCGGCAAACCGTATGAGGACATGTTGCCGGTAGCAGAGTACGTAGACTGGTGCTCGTCATGGATGCGGCGAATCTACCACTTGACGTCGCCTACAGGTGCTTTCTGGCTGAATCTGGGCTATTTGGAAGTGCCCATGAAGGGCCTTTGTGTACCCATTCCCTACCTTCTTTGGGACCGGTCTCCTTTCTATTTGCTACAAGAGATCGTATGGCACTATGGCGCCGGCGTGTCTGGTAAGAAGCGGCTCAGTCCCCGGAACGAGAAGTGGCTTTTCTATGTAAAGAATCCCAAGCAGTATACCTTCAACCTGGATGACATTAGAGATCCGAACGTCAAGTACCCGAATCAAAAGAAGAACGGAAAGTTTCGCTGTAATCCGTTGGGCAAGAATCCGTCCGATGTTTGGAGTTTCCCAAAGGTGACCACGGGTACAAAACGATCTTCGAAGGAACGCACGGCGCATCCGGCGCAGTTCCCTCTCGAAGTCGTCGAGAGAATTATTCTAGCCTCAAGCAATATGGGAGAAGTTGTCATAGATCCGTTTGCCGGATCATGCTCGGCGGGGATTGCCGCAGTGGGGTTGGGCCGAATGTTTGTCGGCATCGAAATCGACCGTCATTATTGCGAGATGGCTGTTGAACGCTTCGAGAATTTCATGAGGGAGAGGCAAACGATTGCGAATGAGTCACTGTTCTTTTAGGTTGCCGGATAGAGTTGCAGAAGCTTTCCCCGTTCGACTTGCGGGGAAAGCCGAGCTTGCTGGCCGGTCGGAGAAACCTGCCCAATCCAATCCGAAGAGTCAAGCCAGCCAAATCGGATCAGGCGTATGCTGGGCCGCCTTGTCGCGCTTCCACCTTTGGCAAACTTGCCGAAATTCACTGCGAGGTAGTAGCCGGTCTTGCCTTTCTTTCCAGAGGACGTCTGCTGGGCGTAACTCCTGTTCCCGTATATGTGAGACGGATTGGAGGAAGTCTTGACCTCGACTGAAAAGCGCTCATCTATCAGGCAAACCAAGTCCTTTTCCCCACTTGCCTCATCGCCGCGCCAGTCCTGAGGGTGACGTGATTGTAGTTCAAGAGGGATCAACTCATGGAGCAGGAATCCCATGATCTGCGGCTTCGGAAATATGTCCTTGCCGATCCGGGATCCCGCCGTCCCAAACCGGGAATCGAAAATCGACTGCCACGACAGCAGGACCACCTCCACAATTTCATCAGGGTTCAGCGGATGGACCTCAACAAGCTTGCGGGTAATGCCGGGCCATTGTGAGGGTCGGTGCTTTGCGTACGGCGATACTGTCATCGGATGCCGCTCAACAAGTCAGCAGGGGGGACTCCCAGGGCGCGTGCGATGGCGACGATGTTTATGAGGCTGACATTTCTTTCACCGCGTTCTACGCCGCCGATATATGTGCAGTGTACGCCAGCGCGCGAAGCCAGTTCTTCCTGGCTGATCTTGAGTTTGGCGCGCTGCTCGCAGATGTTGTCACCTACCAGTTTCCTTACATCCTCGCTCATGGAAGGTCACTATCGCTGAATCATGAGCGGCAGTCTACAGACCATAAGTAGCATCTGGAGAAATCTCAGATACCCACACTATCCGCCGGCTGGACACGCGACAAGATAGGATGCTCCACCAGCGTTGGGGCTCGGGTGCGGCGATGGCGCATGCCAATCCGGCTCCGGGCAGCGGACGCAAGAGGGGCGAAAAGCCGGGGAAC
>PWXP01000184.1 GCA_003561895.1 Planctomycetaceae bacterium
GAACGAACTTTCTGAACCTCCGCGACGCCGGCGATCCGGTCGAGGTGGCCGCGCGCTACGAGCAGGAAGGGGCCGATGAACTCGTCTTCCTCGACATCACCGCCACCCACGAGGGGCGTGATATCATTCTTGACGTGGTGCGACGTACCGCCGAAGTGGTGTTCATGCCCTTGACCGTAGGGGGAGGTATCCGCAGCATGGACGACATCCGGGCACTGCTGAATGCCGGCTGCGACAAGGTCTCGATCAATTCGGCCGCCTGCCGCGATCCCGATTTCGTGCGCCAAGCGGCCCGGCGCTTCGGCAGCCAGTGCATCGTGGTGAACATCGACCCGAAACGCGTATGGAACAGCGGCCGTGAGGTGTGGGGGGTGTATACCCACGGAGGGAGGGTTCCAACCGGCCTGGAGGCGGTCCCCTGGGCCGTTGAGGTCGAGCGGCTCGGCGCCGGCGAGATCGTACTCACCTCGATGGACGCCGACGGTACCAAGGACGGCTACGACCTGGAAATGACCCGGGCCGTAACCGACGCGGTGACCATTCCCGTGGTCGCCAGCGGGGGGGCCGGATGCCCGGAACACCTGGCCGACGCCGTGCTCCTCGGCGGCGCCGAGGCGGCCCTGGCCGCCAGTATTTTCCATTATGGCGAGTATACTATTGAACAGACCAAACGTGTGATGCGTGCTCGGGGCGTGCCGGTTCGGCTGCCCGCAGCATGAAACCGCACGGCACTTCGAGTTATCGTGCAGCACGGCGCTTCGAGGGGCGAGAGGGCGCCTCGGCGACTCGTGCAACCGTGACCCCGAACTGGAAGAGAAACCCATGGCTACCGTTGAAATCGAAGAACACAAGCGTTTCCTGGTGCAGCGCCAGGCGTACGAGATTGACAAGCTTTTCCGGGCTTTGGTGAAGCTCGGGGGGAGCGACTTGCACCTGAAAGTCGACTGCCCGCCCTTCGTGCGCGTCAACGGCGTGCTCCGGCCGCTGAACCGGCCGCCGATTGACGCCGAGGAGATGTTGCGATTGATTTTCCAGATGGTCGACGTCGACGAGCGCCGCCGCCAGATATTCGACGATACGGGCGGCGTCGACTTCGCGCACACGGTCGACGTGGACGGGACGAACTGGCGGTTCCGCGTCAACGTGCTGCAGCAGATGGGCCGCGTGGGGCTGGTGGCCCGGCGGGTGAACAACGTCATCCCGAAATTCAAGGACCTGTACCTGCCCGAAAGCCTGGAGTACCTCTGCAAGTTCAGCCAGGGCATGATCCTGCTGGCCGGCATCACCGGGTCGGGGAAGAGCACGACCATTGCGTCGATGCTCGACTGGATCAACCACAACTACCGCAAGCACATCCTCACGCTGGAGGACCCCATCGAGTTCGTCTTCACCGAGGATAAGTGCCTGATCAATCAGCGCGAGATCGGCATGGACGTGAAGGACTTCATGATCGGCATGAAGCACGCCGTGCGCGAAGACCCCGACGTCATGCTGGTGGGCGAAATGCGCGACCGGGAGACGTTCGAAACGGCCATCCAGGCGGCCGAGACCGGCCACTTGGTGTTCGGCACCATCCACGCCTCGACCGCGGCGAGCACCATCGGGCGCATCCTCGACCTGTTTCCCGAGGCGATGCACCAGGCCATCCGCAGCGCGCTGGCGTTTAACATGAAGGCGATCATCGCGCAGAAGCTGCTGCCGTCGATCATCGAAGGCGTCGGCCGCGTGCCCACCTGCGAGATCATGACCTTCTCGCCCACAGTCCGCAAACTGCTGCTCAGCGAACAGGACGACAAACTCAGCGACGCCATTCGCATCGGCAAGGAAGAAGGGATGCAGGACTTCACCATGAGCCTGAAGGACCTCGTGATGCGCGACATGATCGACCGGGCCACCGCCTTCGAGGTGGCTCCCAACCCCGAGTCGCTCAAGATGGCCCTGAAGGGGATCGAGGTGGCCGATCCGGGTATTCTCTAGCGGCTTGCCGCAGGTTATCATGGAAAATATGGTGGGTTGTCGCTGATGGCCCCTCCTTTGGGCGGAAAGGCTTGCCAATCAAGATGCTGCACCCCCCTCCCGCCGCGTGGGGGGCCGTTTAAAACCCGCAGACCACGCAACCATGCCAGAAATGCTGGGACGAACTCGAACGATGACGCGCTGCCTTGGCTTGATTCTCCTCTTTGTAGTAGTTGCAGGCATGGCGGCCGATCACGCCTTCGGCGCCGACTGGCCGGCCTATCGGCCCGCCCCCGGGGCAAACCAGGATTTTCGCGGTCCCGGCTACTACCTCAGCGCGGTGAAAGTCCTCCTGCCGTGGCTGGTCTTCCTGGCATGGGCTTGGACGACCGACTGGGTCAGCCGCGACGTCCAGGCCGTGAAGCTGAAGTGGAACTACCTGCGGTGGAACCCGATCGTCTTCGGCAGTTTCATGGCCGGGTACGTGCTGCTGTGGATCATTCCCTACTTCTGGCTCGGCTTCCCGCTGCTGCTGATCAGCTACGCCGGGCCGCTGGCCACGTACATCGTGCTCCGCAATTCCCAGGTGAGCAACGACCAGCGGGTGCTTACGCGGGAGCACTTGCGATACGTGCTGGCGTCGAAGATGCGCACGTTCGGCGTGAAGGTGGAGGCCGAGGCTCCGGACCCCCACCGCACGGGACCCCCGGTGGTGCTTTCGGCCCGCGGCGCCGACGACCGCCAGAACAACGCCCGGCTGCTCGCGGCCCGGCAGGCGCCGGGGCTGAAGGTCGCCCGGCAAATCATCGCTGACGGCTTGCAGGCCCGCGCGGCGTCGATCCTCTTGGAGTACACGCAGCAGGCCACGGGCGTGCGGCACCTGATTGACGGCGTATGGCACCAGCGCGAACCGGAGGAACGCGAAAAGGCCGACCCCGCGCTCGAGGCCCTGAAAATCCTCTGCGGCCTCAATCCCCAGGACCGCCAGGGCCGCCAGGAGGGAACCTTCGGCGCCGAGTATCAGTCGATCCACTACGAAGGGACGTTCGCCTCGCAGGGCACGAAGACGGGCGAACGGGTCGTCTTGCAGTTCGAGGATCCGAAGGTTCGCTTCACCACGCTCGACGAGTTGGGCATGCGGCCGAAAATGCAGGAGCAACTCAAGGAGCAGCTCAACGCGGAACGGGGGTTTGTGGTTTTCTCGGCCCTGCCCGGCGCCGGCCTGCGCAGCACGGTGAACGTCGCGCTGCATGCCACCGACCGGTTCACGCGCGAGTTCGTCGCGGTCGAGGAGGCGTCGAAGCGGTACGAGGAAATCGAGAACATCCCCGTCACGGTCTACAGCGCGGCCGAAGGGCCCGCGCCCACCGACGTGCTGACCCGCCTGTTCCGCACCGATCCGAACGTGATCGTCTTCCGCGATCTGCCCGACGGGGCGACGGTCGACATGCTGTGCCGCGAGATCCTCGACGAGAACCGCATTGTCATCAGCACGATGCGTGCGAAGGACGCGGCCGAGGCGCTGGTGCGGGTGCTGGCGCTGGGGGCGAAGCCGCAGGAGTTCGCCAAGGTGGCCACCGCCGCGCTGGGGCAGCGGCTGATCCGCAAGCTATGCGAGGCCTGCAAGGAGGCCTACGCCCCCACGCCCGAGGTTCTCAAGCAGCTTGGGCTTCCCGAGGGCCGCATCCAGGCGTTTTACCGCCCCCCGCAGCAGCCCGAGGAGGTGTGCAAGGAGTGCGGCGGCATCGGCTACGTGGGCCGGACGGCCGTCTTCGAACTGCTGGTGGCCGGCGATGCGGTCCGCCGGGCCCTGGCCGCTCGGGCGAAGCCCGACGCGTTGCGGCAGGCCGCCCGGAAGGACGGCTCGCGCTCCCTCCAGGAGGAAGGCCTGCTGCTGGTGGCCAAAGGTACGACCTCGCTGCCGGAACTGATGAGAGTGCTCAAACAATAGGAAACAACCCATGCTGTTCGGATTATTCCTGGTCGTTTTCGCCACGTGCCTGGCCCTGTTGTATCAGGACGGCCTGTGGGGGAACGCCATTCGCCTGATTAACGTGGTCACCGCGGCCCTGCTGGCCACCAACTACTTCGAGCCGGCCGCCGACTGGCTCGAGGGCACACAGCCCACCTACAGCTACCTGTGGGACTTTCTGGCGCTGTGGGGGTTGTTCGCCGTGTTCCTGGTCATCTTCCGGGCGGCCACCGACTTGATCTCGCGCGTGAAGGTGCGTTTCCTGAAATTGGCCGACCAGATCGGCAGCGTGCTGTGCTCGGCGTGGATCGGTTGGGTCATGGTTTCCTTCACCGCGTTCTCGCTGCACGTCGCCCCGCTGGGCCGCGAGTTTCTCGGCGGCGCCTTTGTGCCCGAGCAGCGGGTGGCCCGAAGCGGCGCCGAACTGTACTGGCTGGGGTTCATGCAACGGGTTTCCCGCGGGCAGTTCTCCCGCCGCCTTTCGGAGCGCGAGGTGGCCGCCGACGCGTACGCCTCGCACCAGGAAGACCGGCCCGGCGAGGAGGACCTGGCCGTGTTCGACCGCACCGGCGAATTGCTGCCGAAGTACGCCACGCGCCGGGCGCGGCTCCAGTCGCACGTGGAAAACACCGGCGCGATCCGCGTTCGGCCGTAGCACTTGCCATTCGAACGGATAACGCCATGTCGATTCTTCGCGACTCGCCCCACCTGACCGACCACGACGACGGCACGGTCGACGAATACCGCTCGGTGAGCGGCTGGGCCGTTGCCGCGCTGATCCTCGGCCTGCTCGCCCCCGTGGCCCTGATCGACATCTGGCTGGGCGTGATTCCCCTGGCGGGAATCGTCGTGGCGGTTGTTGCCCTCGTCCGCATGGCCCTGCTCGCGCCCGCGCTCACGGGACGCAAGGCCGCCCTGGCGGGCCTCTTCTTGTCGGTGCTGTTCGCGTCGGCCGCCGGCGCCGATTACCTGGCCTATTGGCGGGCGGTGGACCGGGAAGCGCGCCGGTTCGCCCACGCCTGGTTCGACTTCCTCGCCGACGACCAGCCGCACAAGGCCCACCAACTTACCTTGATGCCGCGGTACCGCCAGTCGCTCGACGATACCTTGCGGGAGTTCTACCGCGAAGACGAGCAGTGGCGCGAGGAACTGGAAGACTACGTGGAGCAACCCGTGGTCCGCACCCTGCTGGCGCTTGGCGCGGGCGCGCGGGCACGGTACGACACCACCGAGGCGTCGGGCCGCGATGCCCGTTCGATCGCCGTCCGGCAGCGCTTCGCCGTCACCTACGACGACGCCGAGCAGGGCCGGACGACGTTCTTCGTTCGCCTTGGTATGCAGCGATTGCCGCTGGAACACCATCAGGCCGCATGGCGCATGATGCACGTCGAGGAAGTCGAGCCGTAGGCGCCCGGGAACGGATACGGTTGGGCCGCTCGCCCCCCCCGCGAATTATGCCGTAAAATTACCAAGAGGACTCTGGCCGATCAATCGCTGCGATCCCTCCTGACAGGTGCTTGCAAAAGCCCTTGGGAGGTAACTTTGTGCCGCTCGGTCCTGAATGCGTGAATGTCGAACCTCAATAAGGAGTTAGCGTCATGGACCCCCAGTCGCCCCAAGAAGGTCTTCCCCGCAACGATACCCCGAGGCCGGCTGAAGGCGCGCCCGTTGCCGCGCACGTGGTCGGCGAACGGCCCCACCCGCCCGTTCATTCCCCTCCGCCGCGGCGCTCTCGCGCGGGCGTGTGGATTGCGCTGGTCCTGCTGGCGATTGCCGGGCTGGGCGTGGTGATGGTCGGCGCCGTGGCGGTTGCTGCCCTCGCGAATCTGGCCGCGGCGCCCGGCGAGCGGCGGGTCCGCGAGGAGTTCTTCTCGCACGACCGGGACGCACGCCGCAAGGTGGCCATTATCACGCTCGAGGGCATCATCATGGACGAGACCGACGGGTTCGTCAAGCGGCAGATCGACCGCGCCCGAGACGATGAACAGGTCAAGGCGATCGTGCTCCGCATCGACTCGCCCGGCGGCACCGTCAGCGGCAGCGACTACCTGCACCATCACTTCCGCAAGCTGGCCGAGGACCGCGAGTTGCCCATCGTGGTGAGCATGGGCGGCATCGCCGCCAGCGGCGGCTACTACGTGGCCATGGCCGTCGGCGATACGCCCGCAAGCATCTACGCCGAACCATTCACCTTCACCGGCTCGATCGGAGTGGTCATTCCACGCTACGACCTCTCGGAACTGCTCCAGAACTGGGGCATCCAGTACGATTCCATCGCCAGCGACGACCTGAAGGGCATGGGCAGCATGGCCAAACCGATGACCGAACAGGAGCGCGAACTGTTCGAGCAGATCGTCGAGGAGGGATTCGAGCAGTTCAAGGACACCATCCGCTCCGGCCGGCCGGCCCTGCGGGACGCGCCGGAAGCCCTCGCCGAAATCGCCACCGGGCAGATTTTTACCGCGCGGCAGGCGGTGGACAACGGGCTGGTCGACCGGGTCGGGTTCGTCGAGAGCGCCGTCGACCGGGCGATCGAGCTGGCCGGACTCGACCCGGATGATGTAAAGGTCGTCCGTTACAAGCCGGAGCCCAGCCTCGCCCGCCTGCTGCTGGGCGCCGACTCGCACGGCCACCCCCTCGACCTGAAGGCCCTGATGGACCTGGCCACCCCCCGAGCCTATTACCTGTGCACCCGGCTGCCGCCCCTGCACAGCCGGCCGTGATCGGCCATCCGCTGCCGGCGCTCCGATGCCGACAGCCGCCAGATCTCCGGTGAAGCCGTCGGCCCGCCGGAGTGCCCCGCCGAGCCGCCCAAGAGCCCCCTATTCCGCCTCAATCGCCCGCAGCTTGTAAATGAGCGCCCGGCGGCTGATGCCGAGTTTTTTCGCGGCCTGGGTGCGGTTCTGGCCGCATTCGTCCAAGGTAGCGAGGATCGTGGCCCGCTCGACCTGCGAGAGGCGCCCGGTATCGGCCGGCTCCTCGCCGGCGGCCGCCGGGGCGGCGATTTTCGGCGGAAGGTGCTCGGGCAGAATGACGTCGCCCCGGCACAGCAGGCACGCCCGCTGCACGGCGTTGCGCAGCTCGCGGACGTTACCGGGCCAGTGGTACGTGAGCAGGCACTGCGCCGCCTGTGGCGAGAGGCGCACGGGGCTGCCGGCGAACTCGGCGGCGAAGCGGCGGGCCAGGGGCAGGACGTCGTCGCGCCGCTCGCGCAGCGGGGGCACCGCCAGTTCCACCACGTTGATGCGATAATACAGGTCGTCGCGGAACGTGCCCTGCTCGACCGCTTCACCCAAGTCGCGGTTGGTAGCGGCCACCAGCCGGGTGTCGACGGCCACGGGCACCTCGCTGCCGACCGGTGTCACCTGCCCCGATTCCAACGCACGCAGCAGCTTCGGCTGCAGCGCCAGGGGGAGTTCGCCGATTTCGTCGAGGAACAGGGTTCCGCCGTCGGCGGCGCGGAAGAAGCCGCGGCGCTGGGCGTCGGCGCCGGTGAAGGCGCCTTTGGTATGGCCGAACAATTCGCTTTCGATAAGCGATTCCGGCAGGCCGGCGCAGTTGGCGGCCACCAGCGGCCCCTCCGCGCGGGGGCTCCAGCGGTGGGTCAACTGCACGACCACCTCCTTGCCCACCCCGCTCTCGCCGGAGATCAACACCGGCGCGTCCGACGGGGCCACCACCGCGGCCGTTTCCACCACGCGGCGCATGGCGGGGCTGTGGCAGACGAACCCGTCGGGCAGCGGCGGCACTTCGACGGCGCCCCAGGCGTCCGATCGGCCGGCCAGCCCGAGGGCGTCGAGAATGGCCGCGCGCAGTTCGTCCAGGTCGACCGGTTTAGCCAGGTAATCGTCGGCGCCGCTCTTCAGGGCGGCGACCGCTTGGCGTAGGTCGGCGTAGGCGGTAATCAGCAGTACGCGAAGGGCCGGGTGCCGCCGGCGGATTTCGGCCAGCACGTCGATCCCGCTGATGCCCGGCAGGCGGACGTCGAGCAGCACCATGTCGGGCGGCTGGCGCTCGATGCTTTCGAGGGCCTCTTCGCCGCTTGCCGCCTCGCGAACCCCCAGCCCCAGCGACTCGACGAAACCTCCCAGCAGTTGCCGCTGCGAGGCGTCGTCGTCGACGACCAGGATGGTGTGATTGTTCTTCGTCATGGATTGCCGGGTTGGAGTCCGTCGAGCCAGAAGACCGATCCGCCGCCGGGCCGCGCCGTGTAGCCCGCTTCCCAGCCGTGCGCCACCGCAATCCGCCGGACGATGGCCAGTCCGAGGCCCGTGCCGCCTTTGCGCGTGGTGAAATACGGGGTGAACAATTCGCCGGCCAACCGGTCGGGCACGCCGGAGCCGGCGTCGGCCACCTCCAAACGGTATCGCCCATTCTGGCCGGGAACGAGGTGGATTTCCACGGTACTGGCTTCGGGCGACGCTTGGACCGCATTTTGAACCAGGTTGAACAGGGCCTGGCGCAATAACTCGCCGTCGGCGCGCACCCCCGTGCCCGGTGCCGGCGAGGTGTAATCCAGCCGGATGCCCCGGCTCTGGAAGTCCGGCTCGAGCAACGCGGCCAGTTCCTCGGCCAAGGCGGCCGGTTGAACGTCTTCCAGGCGGGGTTCCGCCGGCCGAGCGAAGGCCAGAAACTGGTTGATTCGCGCGGTGAGCCGGTCGCACTCTTCGACGATTGCCTGGGTGCGCCGCTGGGGTTCGTCGACGGCCGAGTCGGGCGAGGCCAGCCGTTGGGTCCATCCGCGAATGAGCCCCAGCGGGTTGCGGGTTTCGTGGGCCAGGCCGGCGGCGGCCTGGCTCAGCTCGCGCAGGTACCGCGTTTCGGTTTCGAGCAGCCGCTGGCGGCCGCGGGCCTCGGCCAAGCGGAACGTGGCGCGCCAAACCAGCGCGAGCGAGAGAAGGACCAGCGCGCCCGCCGCGACGATGGCCAGCCGGGTCCATGCCGCGCGGCGGCCGCGATCGGCCACCGCCCCGGAGTCGAGGACCAGCAGGGCGGTGAAGTTTCCGCCTTCGGCGAACGGTGCGGCATCGGCGTGGGCGTCGGCTTGGTGCCGCCAGCGGGGTCCCAGGCCACGGCCCAGTCCACGGCCGGGAGGAGGGCCGGGGTGTTCCTCGCTTCGCGGCGCCAATTCGAATTGCTTGACGTAGCGGAGCGTTCCATCTTGCCAGGTGACTTCCAGCTCGTCGTGGACCGCTCGCACCTGCCCCTGGGAGTCTCCGGCCGAGCAAACCAGCCGGCCGTCCTCCGAAACCACGGCGGCGGCCAGAACGTCTTCCGAGGCAACGAGTTCCTCGAGCACCCCCTGGAGTTGATCGGCAAAGTAATAGCCCAGTCGGCGATGCGAGCGGATGCCCCCCGTAAGGGCCTGCATAATCGAATCGGCCTGGCGGATCAGCGCTTCACGCGCATGCCGATATTCCACGCCGTAGTCGTGCCACTGCCAAACGGCCAACGCGATCCAGGCCAGCGCCAGCGCGGTGAAAAGAGGCAGTCGGGAGCGCTGCATCGTGACTCCTGAAGGGACGGGCAAGGCCGCCGGGCGGAAAAGGCGGCGCGCGCAACGCCGTGGCCGGCGGCCGCGGCGTGCGCGCGCTTCTATTGTAACCGGCCGCGGGGGCTGAGGCAGCGCGGCGCCGCGCCGGAATTCCGCCGCGCCGCGCACCCCGCGGTGAAGGCCGCCTGTGCCGGCGCCCTCGGAACGGGTGCCGCCCCACGGCCTACCGACGGCCTACCAACCGGGACCAAATCCGGGCCGTGGGCCGGGGCCTCGGCTGGGTCCGTAACCTCGCCCGGGGCCATAACCCCTTCCGGGGCCTCGTCCGTAGCCTGGGCCGGGTCCGTAGCCTGGGCCGGGTCCGTAACCGCGGCCCCGTCCCCGACGCCGACCTGCCCCGGGCCCGTAGCCGTAGCCTGGGCCACGCCCCCACATAGGGCATGCCCCCGGGCGAGCGGCCGGCCCTCGGGGGCCCGGCCCCCAGGGGCACTGCCAACCGGGATCGTCCGGTCTCGGAACGGCCCGCGGGGGGGCGCCCCACAGTTCAGTTCGCAGGGCGCCCAGCTTCTCCGAGAGTTCCGCGATCTTTTCCTCGTCGGGTTCCTCAGCCGCTCGGGCCTCGATCAACTCCGCCATGGTGCGGTGGATCTCCGCGCGGATGGCAACGGGATCGGCCGGTTCGGCCTCGGAGGCGGTCGCCTCCTCCGCCAGGCAGGGAATCCCACTTGCGCCGATTACCATGGCTGCCAGCCATACATACCATTTCGCGTGCATTGTCGCTTCCTCCTGATAGAGATTGAGTGAAAAACGTTGGTCCTGCGGCTCGTGCCGACCCAGCGGGGGGGCTGAACCCCAGTTTCAGCCGCAGTTGGAGTTCACGCTTTAGCGTGCCGGATTCGGCCCACGCTGGGGTTCGCACGCTAAAGCGTGAACTCCAACGGTGCCGCTTTGACCGGCGCCGAGACAACATTACCTGCCGGACGATGTGCAACTGAAGTGCCGAAGCCGAAGAAAAAGCGATTTACCCTTGGAACAGGCCCTTTCACGTCCCTTTCCAGCCGGCGCATCACGGCAAGTGTGCAAATCATGCACACCGAGTGTCCTTGGGGGTGGTAACCAATTGCATGGCTCTTCCGTTTTTAGGTGCACGCCGCGCCAATGTAGTAGGCACACGCCGCTGTGCCGTCCCCGGGCAAAGCAGTCTGCACCCAGAAACGGAAGAGCCGGTTTTTCCTTTCGGGCCGGTCGCCCCGGTTTGCTTCGAGCCCGGCGGTCGGTTACACTGAAAGTTGTTGTGTGGTGTCGTTCTCGCCGGTGGAAACCCCACCGGCGTACTTGGGGGGCATCTATGGCCATCCAGTCGCCGGAAGAGCTTTTCTCCATCCTTGAGAAGAGCAACCTACTCGATGCGGAACAGATGGTGGCGGCGCGCCAGTCGGTCGAAGGACTCGACGACGCCACGGTCGCGGCCAGAAAAATTGCCCGTGACGGACTCCTTACGCGCTGGCAGGCCGCCCAATTGCTGGCGGGCCGCAGTTCCTTTCTGATGGGCAAGTACAGGCTGATCGACCTGCTCGGCCGCGGCGGCATGGGGCGCGTGTTTCTGGGCCGCCACGTGACCATGCAGCGCCCGGCCGCCCTGAAGATCGTCTCCCGCGAAGTGGGCAGCAACCCCGCCGCGCTCGAACGGTTCCTTGCCGAGGCCCGGGCCATTGCCGCGCTGGACCATCCGGCCATCGTCCAGGCCTACAGCGTCGATTGCGAAGGCGACCGGTATTACATTGTGATGGAGTACGTCGATGGCCGCGACCTGCAACGGGTGGTCGAAGAGGACGGCCCGCTCGATTGGCCAACCGCCGTCGAGTACGTCCGCCAGGCGTCCGACGGGCTGGCCCACGCCCACGGCCGCAACCTGGTCCACTGCGACATCAAGCCATCGAACCTCCTGCTCAACCGCCAGGGGCAGGTGAAGATTCTCGACATGGGCATGGCCCGGCTCGGGGGGCGGAATGGCGAAGCCGACGAGCCCGGCGGAAACCACCTCCTCGGCTCGGTCGATTACCTGGCCCCGGAACAGGCCCTGGGCAGCGAGACGTTCGACCATCGTGCAGACATCTACTCGCTCGGTTGCACGCTGTATTTTCTGCTAACCGGGCACGCGCCGTTTCCGGAGGGAACCCTGCCGCAACGGATCCTGAAACACCAGACACAAGAGCCCGCCCCCATTCCGGCGGAACGGCCCGACGTGCCCGCGCCCTTGGCCCAGGTGTGCGGCAGTATGATGGCCAAGCAGCCGGACGACCGGTATCAGTCGGCCAACGAAATCATCGTCGCGCTGGCCGAGGTGCCTGCGGAAGACGGCGTACCGGCGGCATCGGAGGAACGGATAGAAATCGACCCCGCCCTTGCAACACGCGCGGCCGGTCCTTTGGCAACGGGCCGCAGCGGCACCAAACTGCCCAATGCGTTCGCGCCGCTCCGGCAGGGGCTGTCGACTACCGCCGGCCGCTTGGCGCTGGGCGGGGCCGCGCTGCTGTTGCTCGCCCTGGCAGCCGCCTTAAGCATTGGCATTGTGGCGATCACGCGTTCGCCGCGCCCCGGCGAATTACCCGGCGAGATTGCCGCCGCCGATCCGCCCAAACCGGCCGCCAACGGCGAACCGGCGAAACCGGAGGAGCCGCAAGAACCGGAGGAGCCGGAGGAGCCGCAAGAACCGGAGGAACCGGAGGAACCGGAGGAGCCGGAGGAGCCGCAAGAACCGGAGGAAGCCGGGGAGGAGGACCAGTTCGACCTGAATCGGGCCTGGCGGATGGCCGGGGGCGAGCAGGCCACGTCGGAGCCGCCCGCGGATACGGAGGACGCAGTGCCCGAAGAACCGGCCGACGCGCCGGAAGAGCCCGAGGAACCCGATCCCGACGAACAGGCAACCGGCGACCCCCCGGACGACGCCCAACGGGAGAAGCCGGCAGCCCCCGAGGCCGAACAGCCCGCGCCCAAGGAGAAACCGAAGCCGCCCAAAGAAACCCCGCCGCAGGATCCGCTGCGCGAGGTAGGCAGGACCATTGCCCTGGCCGGCGTCGCGAAGCCGGGGGCCGTGGCGTCGCTCGGCCGACTGCACCTGCCGGACGACGCCGCGTTGCGAATGGAACTGCTGGGCGGCCAGACGGCGCTGCGGGGCAATCGTCAGTACCTGGTCGAGCGGGAAAAGGGGGAAGGCGAGGCTTCGCCATGGCTGATCCGGCTCCAGTCGGAGTTGTCGGGCAGCCCGAAAACCGTGATCGACCTGGCGCGGCTCGGCGTGGGCGAGGGGGATGAATTGCAGGTCGAGTGGCTGACCGAGGCCACCGCGGAGAGTATCCAAGCCCTGCGCAATTGCGCGTTGGCCGTGCGCGTGGGTGACGACACCGCGTGGATCAGCTTTGGTGAACCGGAGCCGGCCGAGCCGCTGATGGTGGATTTTAAGAAGCTGGATTCTCCAAGGAGAACTTGGCGCGCGACGATGATCTC
>PWXP01000509.1 GCA_003561895.1 Planctomycetaceae bacterium
CCGCAGCAACGCCTCCCGCGCGTCGCCGCTGAGTTCCACCGGCCCCCGTACGTCAGCCTTTCCAGGCTGACCATCCTGGTCCGGGTGCGATGTTTGGTCAGGCTGGAAAGCCTGACGTACTTCTGCGATGACGGTGTTGAGCACCTGCTCGAGCTGCTGGCGGTCGGGCAATTGGAACACGGCCAGGGCCACTTCCTTCTGAAGCTCGTCGGGCACCTGGTAGGAAGGGGTCAGGAACAGGACCGACTTGCGGGTGGTGCGGACCGCCCGGGCCGTGTCGCGGATCAGCCGGGTGGTGACCGGCGAGTAGTGGCGGTGCAGGTCGAGGAACACGTAGATGGCGTCCTCCGGGTTCTCGATCACGTGGACCAGCGCGGCGGTGGGGTCCTCGACGCTTTCCCGGCTGATGAGCTTGTCCTGGTCGTCGCGGAGCCCGCGGGAGGCGCTCCAAAGGTACAGCCTCCGGGGCCGTTTGCGCTCTTCGCCCAATCGCTGGGCGATGCGTCGGATTGCCTCCAGCACGCGGTCCTCCTCGTAGGAGAGCACGCAGATGAGCGGGAAGCTGGCGCGGATGAGCACCTCCAGGCGGCTCTCGTCGTCGTCGACCAGCCGGGTGCGGCGGGCGACGCCCTCGAGGTCGCGGGCCAGTTCCTCGGCCGTCTGGTAGCGCGCCTCGGCGTCCTTGTTGAGCATCTTGCGCAGCACGCGGACGATCCGGCGGTCGACGTCCTTCGCGAACAGCGGCCTTTCGTCGTAGCGGCCGGAGAGGATTTTCTGGATCACCTCGCCCACCTCGCCGGTGAAGGGCCGGCCGCCGGTGAGCAACTCGTAGAACATCACGCCCAATGCCCAAAGGTCGGCGTTGGTGCCGGCCGCGCCCTGCATCTGCTCGGGGGCCATGTACTCGACCGTGCCGACGTTCGTACTGGCCTTCTGGCTGGTGCGGGCAAGGAGCCGAGCCACGCCGAAGTCGAGCAGTTTGGGCGTGTTGTCGGAGGTCAGCAGCACGTTGTCGGGCTTCACGTCGCGGTGCAGTACGTGGGCGTCATGGGCGTAGGCCAACGCCTCGCACAGCAGGCCCACGTACCGCAACGCCAGGTCCTGCGGCAGGCAACCACCCTCGCGCAGCCGGCAGCGGAGGTCGGCTCCGTCGATGTATTCCATCACCAGGAACGACACGTCCGACTCGCGCCGGAGCGCGTAGACCCGCAGGATGTTCGGATGCACCAGCCGGCTGACGACCGCATACTCCTTGGCCAGTTCGGCGATCCCTTCTTCGTCCTGCTGGTGGGGAAAGCCGAGCGCCACGACCGGCTCCGGCGCCACCTCACCCTCGTTTCGCGCCTTATAGACACTTTTGAACGCCCCGGAGCCCAGGTACGCCTCGAGCGTATACGGGCCAAAGCGCTGTCCGATCTTGTAGGGTCCACCTTGCGAAGTCATCGCCGTTCCCTCGTAGTACGTCAGGCTTTCCAGCCTGACAGGTTTGCCGTGCTGATCGTTGTTTCACGCCCCACCGCGAAGCGGTTGCACATCAAAGCCCAGGGTCGCGCAGCACACCCTCGAGTCGCGTCCGCCGCGCCCCACTCCCCCACCACGAAGCGGTTGTACAAGCGTTGTAAAACCCCGTTGGGGTTTGTTGCATTCCATGGTGCATTCCGTTCTTGTAGAACGCCTTCGGCGTTGGATATCGTATGTCATGCTGAGCGTGTACGTCAGGCTTTCCAGCCTGACAGGTTTGCCGTTCGTGTCGTTTCGTGCCACCATTGTCAGGCTGGAAAGCCTGACGTACTACACGTCGAATATCCGCCGGGGCTTCTTGGGCACCGGCGGCGGTTCGGGCATGGCGACGTCGGCCACCTCGCCGGCCTGGGTCTCTTCCGGACCCGGCGAGGCGCGGCGCCACTTCTCAGCCTCGTTACGCAGCAGGCCGATCCGCGGGCCCATCGACTGCGAAAGGGGCATGGTCGATCGGATGGCCTGCTCCAGGTGCCGGTCCTCCAGCTTCGTGTCCTCTCCCTCGGCAAACGCCGCGTACAGCGCGGAAACGACCGTCTGCTCGATCTCGGCGCCCGAGAACCCGTCGGCGGCAAGGACGTGCGAAGCGAGGTCGAAGTCGCGGTGGTCGCGGTGATGCTTGGCCAGGTGGATCGCCAGGATGTTCGCCCGCTCCTGCGGGCCGGGCAGGTCGATGAAGAAGATCTCGTCGAACCGGCCCTTGCGCAGCAGTTCCGGCGGCAGGCCCTCGATGTCGTTGGCCGTGGCGATGGTGAACACCTGCCTGGTGTTCTCCTCCATCCACGTGAGCAGGGTGCCGAATACGCGGGTGGAGGTGCCCGAATCGCCGCTGGAGCCGCGGCTGCCGGAAAGGCCCTTCTCGATTTCGTCGATCCACAGCACGCAGGGGGCGACGGCCTCGGCCATCTTCAGCGCCCGCCGCATGTTCTCCTCCGACTGGCCCACCAGCCCGCCGAAGACCTTGCCCAGGTCGAACTTCAGCAGCGGCATCTTCCACTCGGCGGCCACCGCCTTGGCCGAGAGGCTCTTGCCGCAGCCGGGCACGCCCACCAGCAGCAGGCCCCTGGGGCTGGGCAGGCCGAACTGCCGGGCCTTCTCGCTGAAGGCCTTGCCCCGCTGCCGCAGCCACGTCTTGAGGTTCTCCAGCCCGCCGATGCTGCCGAACCGCTCGGGCGTCGAGTAGAACTCCAGCATGCCCGACTTGCGGATGATCTGCTCTTTCTCGGCCAGCAGCAGGTCGATGTCGTCGGGGTCGAGCCGGCTGCGGGTGACGATCACCTTGGCCAGGGCGTTTTCGGCCTCCGAGCGGGTCAGCCCGGTCAGGGCCTTCACGATCTGCTCGCGCCCGCCGTCGGCCAGGTTGACGTCGACCCGCGGGTTGTCGCCGACCTGCTCGACCGTCTCATCGAGCACGGCGGCCAGGTCCTCCTCGCCGGGCATCTCCAGGTCGAGCACGGTCAGGTCTTTTTCCAGTTCAGGCGGCAGCTTGAGCACGGAAGACAGCAGGATGACGGTCTTGCGGCTGGCCTTGAACGGCCCGACCAGGTCGCGGAGCTGCCGCACGACCAGCGGCGCGGTGGGCGAGCGCTCGTCGAGGAAGAAATGAAAATCCTCGAGCAGGAACACGCCCGGGTCCTGGAAATCGAGCAGGAACGGCAGAATCCGCTTGGGATCGGCCGTCTTGCGGTCGACCACCTTCATGTCGGTGGTACATAGCCCGCGCGATACCGACCAGATGTACGTGCGCCGCCCGCCCATGTCGCCGCCGGCCAGCAGTTGGCCCACCACCTCGATCGCCCGGTCTTCCTCGGGAGTGACCAGGTACAGCAGTGGGTATCCGGCGCGGAGGTAGGTTTTCAGTTGGTCCTGGAACGGGCTGAGCGCCCGCTCCGGGGCCTCCGTTTGCGTGATGTCGCTCATCATTCGTACTCGCG
>PWXP01000259.1 GCA_003561895.1 Planctomycetaceae bacterium
ACCAAAACTGCCATGACGTAATGCTGATTGTCCTTGTCCGGTGCTTTGCCTTTGAGTACCCAGTTATCCAGTAGCGAATAAAAATCTACTTTATCTTTGGGTTGACGGTATGCTTTGCCTTGGGTAGTCACGGAGCCGTAAGGTTCTACCGCTATTGGTCCGAGTTCCCCTGCATCTGGGTACCAAGTATCTATAGTGCGCAACGCATTACCGATTTTTTGTGAATGTGTAGCCGCAACTTCATTCACTGTATACAGTGTTTTACTTTTATCACCCCGACCACGAGCCAGAATTAATTCTTGTGACGGGAACACCTCTTGTCCTTTACCCAAACGCACATACGCAGTGATTTCCAGCAGCACATGGCAATTACCATTCAAGCCTGATGCAATCAGTCCAGCCAGTGTGCTCAGCTTAGCAGCCGCATCCCCAGACGCATCGAAACCGCGCAGCGATAAATCAAGTGCATCAAATGTTAAAGATGCTTCTGCATCACCATCAACGAGATGATTGATATGAACCTCAACCTGCTCTGCACCGACACGGTTACGCCACAAGAACCGACCATTAGCTAAGTTGAAAGCATAGCGATACGCTAGATCACCAAAGCCATGCGTATTTATATAAGACTGCACAGTTTCTAAGAGCTGTTGCTGGTAAGCTGAATTATTACACGCTGAAGGTGTTCCAGCTCCACTTAATACACGCAAAGTGAACTGTACTTTAAGTGTGTCTGCACTACTAGGTAGTGTAGCAACATCAACGGTCTGAAGATTAGGGTTCTCAATAGCAGCATCAAGTTTGGTCGGGTCTTGATCTTTAGCTTTAAGTCGATTTGATATTGTACCGCGCACTGATTTCTCACGCACTGAAACCGCAGGCCAAGTATAACTGTTTGAGCGAGTTTCCCAAGTCCCAGCGTAGAACAAAGCATCCGAAGGATCGAGCTTGCGTTCGAAGGCGAGGACAGAGGCGGTCTTGAGGTTAGTTGTTGACATAGTAGTCACTCCTAAAAATAGGTTAAAAATAATTGTTAAACAAAAGCATAATCATTACGGGCGCGGTATAAGCCCGAATGGATATCAGCATCTCCGTACCACAGCAGCTTCTTCCAAGAATCAATGCGGTGTGGACTGATCCACTGCCCGACGGAATACAGGCTTTCGACAAAGCGAAACGGTGTGTGCGAGTCACGGGCATTGGCTACTGCGCCAGATGGGTAAAGCTCCGACAATGCCCCGTAGCCGACGGGAATCGGCACAATCCAGCCTTCAGTACGATCATGAGTCCATTTGATAGTCGTGCGGGTGATCTCACCGGTATTTGCGTCTTGGTGTTCAACTCGATGAGGTTGCCAATTAAAGCGAGATAAGTTCAGCCATGCCTCAAGCTTCGTTGCGGATGGATTCTCGCTACGCATTCGCTCCATTGCTCTATCCAGCAAATCGTCTCGGCTCACCAACGCAAAACCAGGCAACCAGCTTCTCCGCAGCAGCCGAAACCATCTGTGCGCATCGGTGGCGTCGTCTGGAATGCGCTCCAAACGTGGCCTATGCCAGCGATGTTCAGCAGGTCTGGACAGAACTGTGCCGCCGGCTACCCGCATTTGAGCTAACGTATTCCCGACGAACTGAGCAAATTTCATGCGCATGTTTTCGTCTTGAGTAACGATACCGCCGCTAATCCCAAAAATTAGCGTGATATCGAGGTGTATGCGACCTTCTTCAACAATGGCCGCAGTCCCCCCAGTTTTATCTACTGGGTTACGTGTGAGACAAAATGTATGAACGAAACTATCTTTTGTAACCTGCTGTTGATAGCCATGACAAATAACCCCCACGCTGTCACAACCCACTGGCTGATCATGATCGGCTAGCTTGCGTTCCAACGCCCACATTAATCCCAAGAATGCCGTGATTGATGGAAAACCATGCGTCATGGGGCTAGAGATGGTGTTGGCGTTTTGAATGCGCAGTCGCGGCAAAATAAGTAAGCCGCTGCTTTCAGGCAGAGAACTCATAACATGTCTCCAGCAACGTGTTTTGCCGATATATTCAGTTGATCACGCTGTTTTTTTAGTGTGCGTGCCCAGTCATCATCAAGCAGCAGTTCCTTGGCCCAGTGACGCTGTTGGATTTCACCCAAGGGGAGTTGTCCATCCAGTCTTTGATTCAGCCAGTTTCCGAAGCGCCTACCGATTTCTATGGGCCAATCCAGTTGTTGCCAACGCATACGGAACTCATCATCCCTGTGCGTTCGTCCTGGATCGAGCCATAGCTGCTCTACATCCACGAGTTCACAGCGATCATCCAATGTCCATTCTGAGGTGTCTTGCAGCGACCGAGCGTAGCCGACCAATTCATCAATGAGCGTATCGGTTATTTCTTCAATACGATTGCGAGTTTCCAGAGTAGGCTCTGGCTGGCTTTCTAAAAACTGGCGCAGTCCACGCACCAGTTCACGGACTGATTTTTGAGCACCAAACGTGGGGAAAATCGAATCTACATGCCACGGTAAGCGAATTGCACTCGTCTGCCATTGAGGGGGTAGGGAACTGAGCAGGTAGTTGTTACCCCCGCGCTCGCTATTAAGCTGGCTGATATTCTGTGGTTTCGTGCCACCCAGTTTTTGTACGGCCAGATCAGGGTATTCGGCATAACCAGTATCATGATCTTCATTGTTCCATCTGGCTTTGCGAGCCGCTTTCGCCTCTTCGCTGAAACGGTCATGGTTGATGGTTTGAAATACCGCATGAGCTAGAGAGCTAGCGTAGAGGGGAGCTAAAATATGATAGTCGCTATCCTCGCAAGGATCGTCACCCGTTAACCAGTAAAGCTGCTTGGCGCGAGTGTGAGAAGCCATTCCGCTGCGGGGATGAACCAGCGTAGTGAATGCCTTGATCCAGTTTTCGGCTTGCACGGGGTCATCGCTGAGTGCCGCCTTGAGATCAGCATCATCGGCCAGCATCCAATCCAGTAGTGATTGTCCATCTACGCTTAAACCAAGCAATTTGTATACATCCAGCGCGGCAGCGTTGCCGACCACATCACCGGCGAAATTTTCGCCTAGGACATGGCTGCCTACTTCGGCGTGATGGAATAGTTGCTTAGGATGACAGTAAAGATTTGTTCCACGCGCATCGGGATGAATAGCTTTAAGTGAATGGGTGACCGCTTGGATTTGTGTAACACGCTTGGCTGCATTGTCGATCCAGTTAACCCATGAAAATTGTTCCATGAGCATCTCATATTTGGGATCGTCAGTAGCCAGCTTATCCCGTTTGGTATCCCGACGTCCATGCAAAAAGGTCGTGATGGTTGCGCGGAAAGCAGCCTGACGATCAGGGTTTGTATCAGTCATAATCAAAATTCCTGAATTTACTAGAGCAGTTACAGCGTTACACATCGCTTATTATTTGTCAATCCATTTCATTGTTATTTA
>PWXP01000139.1 GCA_003561895.1 Planctomycetaceae bacterium
ATACTCGCCGCGGGCTAAAACTGCGCATTTCCGTAGGATGGGCTTTCGAGCCCGTCATAGCGAAGACGGACAAGAATGTCCATCCTACAAAAGCGCAAAAACGGCACGCGGCGAGTATACATTGGCGAGGACTGCACCTGGAGGCGGAATAGCCTTTTGGCTAAGACTGCGCCGGCCGCACGTTCTGAAGGGTCACTCGGGCGGGCCGAACAGCAGGCCCATCAGGTCGCGTGCTCCCCATGGCGAGGCGCTTGATAACACCTCCCCGGCTGCGAAGCCGGCCGCCATGCCCTGCTGGGCGGCCAGCGCGCGAATCCGGTCGAACAGCCCGTGATGCTCCGAGGGGAACTGGCTGCGGTAGCAGGCCACGGCGGCCAGCTTCTGGGCGAGCGTGTCGGAAATGTCGACCACCAAAGGGTGGATGGCCGGCGGCTGGAGAGCCCGGAACGCCAGGAAGTATTCCAGGTGCCGTTCGACCCGGTGGACCGGCAGGTGGTCGAACTGTTCGTCCCACTTCGTCAGTCGAGTATAGAACACGGCGGCGTCGGTAATCAGGCCGGCTTGGTAGTGATCGGGGGAGGCCATGGGCGTTTCGCTGCCCAGGCCCAACACCAGCCGGGGGCGGAACTGGCGAAAGACCTTCGCCAGGGCCACCCGCATTTCGAAACCGTCGAAGAGCCGCCGGTTGGCAAGGGGAAGGGTCAACCGCACCTCGGCGCCCAACACGTTGGCGGCCTCCCGGGCCTCGGCCAGCCGGGTTTCGGGGTCGAGTGAATGGGGCGTGGGCTCGCCGTCGGTCAAGTCGACAATACCCACCCGGTATCCCTGGGCGGCCAGCCGGGCCACGGTGCCGCCGCAGCCGATTTCCACGTCGTCGGGGTGGGCGCCCACGGCAATGACGTCGAGCCGGTCGTGGACCATGATCTTACGGTTTGACCACCGCCAGCAGGAACGTGGGGGCGAGGGGCTCGAACCGCACGCGGTCGAGTTGGTACATGCCTCGGGCGAGGTTGATCATCCATATTTTGCTATGGAGCCCCTCGGCGATGAACGCCTGGTGGGTTTCGGCCACGTTGTTCACACTCCGCATGGTGGCCACCAGCCGCCCGCCGGGCCGCAGCCGCTCGAAGGCGCCGGCGATGAGCCGGGCCACGCCGCGTCCCGTGCCGCCGACGAAGACGGCGTCGGGGTTGGGCAAGTCGGCGTATGCCTCCGGGGCGTGGCCGAGGATGGGCACCAGGTTCTTCACGCCGAAGCGCTTGGCGTTCTCGACGATGAGCTGCCGGTCCTCCACGTCCTGTTCGATGGCGTACACGGTCCCTTCGCGGGCGATTTGGGCCGCTTCGATGGCCACCGACCCGCTGCCCGCTCCCACGTCCCACACCACGCTTCGGGGGCCGAGGTCCATTTCCGCCAGGGCCATGGCGCGCACTTCGCCGGGGGTGACCAGCTCGCGCTTCGGCTGCTTCTGGCCGAACATCTCGTCGGGGTTGCCGAATAGGCGGCGGCCCACCGCTTCGGAGGGGCGGTCGGGCACGTCCGGCTTGCGTACCAGGATCATCACGTTGAGCGGATCGAAGTGGAGGCGGGCAATCTCGCTCAGCTCCCCCTGGGTCACCCGCTCGTCCGGCGAACTGAGATTCTCGCACACGTACGCCGAAAAATAGTCGATGCCGCACTCCAGCAGCGCGGCGGCGACGGCGCGTGGCGGGCAGCGTTCGGTGGTGAACAGGCCCACTTTCCGGGCGCCTCGAATTTGCTCGATTACCTCCGTGATATCGTGGCTGGCCAGGTTGGTCAGGAAGGCCTCTTCCCAGCTTTCCTTGACCCGGGCGAAGGCCAACTGCATACTGCTCACGTGGGGGACCACCTCGAACCGTTCCTTGCCGAGCCGGTCGCACAGGTATCGGGCGACGCCGTAGAAGAGCGGGTCGCCCTCGGCCAGCACCACCACCCGGCGCTGTTCCGCCGCCTCGAGCCGCGCGACCACCTCCTCCAGCCCGGTGTCGACGCTCAGCCGCTCGGCGTCGCCCGGCGGTACGCGGTCGAGGGCGTGCGGTTCGCCGACGAGCAGTTCGGCTTCGGTCACGAGCCGCCGGGCGGCGGCGGTCAGGCCTTCGAGGCCGTCCTCGCCGATTCCCACGATGTAGATTTTTTGCGGTTCTGCCAAGGTTCAGTTCGCTTTGTTGTTGGGTAACCGTTTGTTGTTGGGTAACCGTTTGTTGTTGGGTAACCGTTTGTTGTTGGGTAACCGTTCACGGTCCCCTGTGAACGTTTAGGTTCTTGGGGCTGATCGTTGCACCGGGACGCTATTCTACGGGTGCGTGGGCCGGTCCGGAAGGGGCCCGATGCGGCGCTTTCGCCCGGTCGGCCCCGCGACTATAATGGGGGAACATCGCACGTTTCGTTCATTCCACCCTCCGGAGGCACGCCCATGACCATCGCCACGACCATTCCCCCCGCCCGCAAGCTTCTACCGACCGCCACACTGCTTAGTGCGTTCCTTGCATTGGGGGCTTACGTCCCCGCTTCCGAGCTTATTGTTCCCGCCCAGCCGGCGCCCCTGTTCCTTGCCGTCGATCTGCCGGAGGGCGTCGAGGGGGTGCCGGGGGAGGTGGCCGCCTTGATCGAAGTGGACGGTCCGGACGAGGCGATTCCGGCCCAAATTGTCCCCGCCATGGCCGCAGACGGCACGCCTGCCGAGCGGGGGCGGCTGGTGGCGGTCGTGCCGCCGCGCGAGGGCGCGCCGGCGGAGCGCCGCTTCCGACTCCAGGCAGCCGACAACTTGCCCGATCCGTTCGAAATGGCCGACCTTGACGAAACGACGGTCAAGTTGACCGACGAGGACAACCCGGTGCTAGCCTACAACTATGGTACCATCGTCGGCGAGCACGTACCCGAACGCGACCGCCGCCGCCGCCGGGCGTGCTACATCCACCCGCTGTGGGGCCTGCACGGCGAGGTGCTCACCGACGACTTCCCCCCCGACCACTACCACCATCACGGCGTCTTCTGGAGTTGGCCGCACATCGGCATCGAAGGGCGCAGGTACGACTCGTGGCACGGGCGAGACCAATTCGACTTGCGCAAGGTCGATGGGCTCCACCGAACGACGGGACCCGCGGCGGCCGTGCTCGCGGTGGAGAACGGCTGGTTCATCGACCCCGATCTCAGCCGCCGGGTGATGATCGAGCGGGTGTGGATTCGCGCCTTTCGGGCCATCGACGGCAGCCGAGCGGTGGACCTGGAGTTCACGTGGATTCCGACCGAGGCGCCCATCACCCTGCGGGGAGCGGGCGGGAAGAGTTACGGGGGCCTGACCGTGCGGTTCATCGGCAGGCCCCACGACGACCAGGTGATTACCGTGCCCAGCGGACCGACCGACCGCGACCTGCCCATGGCGCGGCTGGAATGGGCCGATTTTTCGCGGCACTTCG
>PWXP01000098.1 GCA_003561895.1 Planctomycetaceae bacterium
TTCGTGCATATCCGCAACGTGCCCGTGGACTATCCCAGCCCCTGGCTGGACGACGAGCAGGCGGTGGATAGCTACCTCAAAACCCTGCGCGCAGTGTTGCTGGAAGAACTGCGCCAGGGCAGGCAGATTCAGATATGATCAGTCATCTGTCGGGCAACGCTGCGCTTTTGCCCGACCTACAGAGGTTTAGGTGTAGGTCGTGCCCCGGACGTGCCCGACAGGCATCAACCCACTTTATGTCTTTGTCGGGCAACGCGATGCTTTTGCCCGACCTACGGGGGTTTAGGCGTAGGTCGGGCACAGGACGTGCCCGACAGGCATCAACACGACCTCATTAAAATAGAGCACATAATGGATACCGCAAAGTTCAAGAGATTTGCCCAGGCAGCGCGCCGGGATTTGATTCAGCAGGTTGGCGGCAGGCTCACGCTGGTGCTGGCTGAAGACAGTGCGGGGCGGCGGGAGCAGCCACGGGCGGTGGCGGAGCTGGAGAAGGCGATCAAGGCGCACGGACGCGAGGCGGTGATCGAGCGGGCGGCGTACACCTGGTTCAATCGCTTCACCGCGCTGCGCTACATGGATGCCCAGCGCTACAACCGCATCATGGCGGTCTCGCCGAGTGAGAACCAGAGCCAGCCGGAGATCCTGGCCGAGGCCAAGCAGGGCCATATCGACGAGCAGACCGTGCCGCAGAAAGTACGCGAACAGGTGTTTGCCCTGCTCGACGGGCGCGCGCCCAGCCGCGATCCGCAGGCCGAGGCTTACCGCCTGCTGCTGGTGGCGGTGTGCAACCACTGGCACCAGGCCATGCCCTATCTTTTCGAACGGATCAGCGACTGGACTGAGCTGCTGATGCCTGACGATCTGCTCTCGGACACCGCCGTGCGCACCCGCATCCGCACCGTGCTCACCGCCGAGGACTGCCAGGACGTGGAAGTCATTGGCTGGCTGTACCAGTTCTACATTTCCGAGAAAAAGGACGAGGTCTTTGCCGGACTCAAAAAAGGCAATAAAATCACGGCTGAAAACATCCCCGCCGCCACCCAGTTGTTCACCCCGCACTGGATCGTGCGCTACCTGGTGGAGAACTCGCTGGGCCGGCTGTGGCTGCTCAACCGGCCGAACTCCCGCCTGGCGGAGCGGATGGACTACTACATTGCGCCCGCGGAACCGGAAACCGATTTCCTCAAGGTCAACAAGCCCGAAGAGATCAAGCTCTGCGACCCGGCCTGCGGTTCCGGCCACATACTCACCTATGCCTTCGATCTGCTCTACGCCATCTACGAGGAAGAAGGCTACGCGCCCAATGACATCCCGGCGTTGATTCTGGAGCACAACCTCACCGGCATCGAGATCGACGAACGCGCCGGTGCGCTGGCGGCCTTTGCGCTGGCGATGAAGGCAGCGGAGAAGCTGGGGCGGCGGAAGTTCCTGAAGCTGGCCGTGCAGCCGAATATCGTGGTTCTGCAGGACGTGCGCTTCAGCCAGGACGAGTTGGAGGACTACATGGCCGAGGTGGGGCGGGATCTGTTTACCGCTGATCTCAGGGAGACCTTGGGGCAGTTTGAGCAGGCGAAGAACTTAGGATCATTGATTCAACTGAAGCTGAAAGATCCAAGCGAAGTTCAGTGTGCGCTCGCGAGCAAGAATTTTGAGGGGAATCTGTTTCTGAGTGGGACGCATCAGCGCGTGCTGGATGTGCTGCTCATGGCCCAGGCGATCTCGCCGGAGTACCACATAGTGGTGGCAAACCCGCCGTATATGGGTGGCAAAGGGATGAACCCCAAGCTGCGCGAATTCACAAACGAGCAGTACCCAGATACCAAATCCGACCTTTTTGCCATGTTCATGGAGCGCTCTCTGCAATTGGCCATTAAGAAAGGAATGATGGCCATGATAAATATGCAGGCTTGGATGTTTCTTTCATCATTTGAAAAGCTGCGTGGAACGCTTCTTTCGAATTCGACGTTGTTGTCCATGGCGCACCTCGGCGAACGAGCTTTTGACACTATTGGCGGAGCGGTTGTATCTACCACGGCATTTGTCTTCACAAAGGCACACATGCCACAACATAAAGGTGAATATCTAAGGCTGGTTGATGGCTCCTCAGAATCAGAAAAATCGGAAGCGATTCTACACGCCATCAGGAATCGCGACTGTGGCTGGCTCTATCGCGCCTCATCCGACGATTTCGAGCAGATACCCGGACATCCAATCGCTTATTGGATGTCCCGAGAGGTGAAGGTAGCATTTTTTATGGGTGAACCTCTCAAGAAACGTGGCGACACCCGTCAAGGCATGGCAACTAGCGATAACGGTCGCTTCTTACGCAGCTGGTGGGAGGTGCAACAGCCGAAGCTTTGCCTTGCGGCAAGCTCGCGCGAGGATGCAAAGCGATCAGGAGGTAAATGGTTTCCCTATAACAAGGGTGGTGGCTATCGGAAGTGGTTCGGCAACATTGAGCATGTCGTAAATTGGGAAAACGATGGCGAGGAAGTCCTTGGATATGCAGCGTCGCTCTACGGTAGCCCAACGCGGACTATCAAGAGCATGTCAGAGTATTTCAAGGCTAACGTGAGCTGGTCCAAGATCTCAAGCGGCAATCTTGCGCTAAGGTACTATCCCAGTGGCTTCATTTTTGATGTAGCAGGATGCTGCATCTTTACTCCAGAGGATGAATATCGCCTCAAGTTGACCGGCTTCATGAACTCTCACACAGCCCGCCGGCTACTAACCGCGATATCGCCCACTCTAAACTTTGAGGTGGGCCATATCGCTTCTCTTCCAATACTGAACCAACTTGCGAGTGTTCCAACTGCGCCAGTCCAAGCGCTAATCGATATTGCCAAGAAAGACTGGGACGCGGATGAAACCTCCTGGGATTTCACCAAAGGACCGCTGCTCTCGTCTGATCACCGGGCCGACACGCTGGAGGCGACCTATGCCCGCGTCCGGACCCATTGCCGCAGTATGACGGATGAAATGCAGCGCCTCGAAGAAGAAAACAACCGTATCTTCATCGAAGCCTACGGCCTGCAAGAGGAACTCACCCCCGAAGTTCCCATCGAGGAAATCACCCTCACCTGCAACCCGGCCTATCGCTACGGCATCAAGATCGCTCAGGAAGAGCGCGAGCAGCGCCTGCTGGCTGACACCATGGCCGAGTTCCTGTCCTACGCGGTGGGCTGCCTATTTGGCCGCTACAGCCTGGACAAGCCGGGCGTGGTGCTGGCCAATCAGGGCGAGATCCTGGCCGACTACCTGGCCCAGGTGCCCGAGCCAACCTTCATGCCAGACAAGAACAACGTCATCCCCATTCTCGACGCCGACTGGTTCAGCGACGACATCACCGAACGCTTCCGCGAATTCCTGCGCCTGACCTTTGGCGCCGAGCACTTCCAAGAGAACCTAGCGTTCATCGAGCAGGCTCTGGGCAA
>PWXP01000288.1 GCA_003561895.1 Planctomycetaceae bacterium
GCGTGCCACAGGTTGTCGGCGTAGTACGGCCAGCCCATCGAGGCGTTGTGCTGGCAGCAGCGGTGCGAGTGGGGATTCATCGAGAACATGTCGCCCGAGTTGGCGATTTCCGGCCCGCGGTTGCGCCGGTCGGAGGAAATCTGGTTGACCGACGTGAGGTAGCGAACGCCTTTCATGTCGGCGGTCATGACGGCGGGCAGGGTATTGAAGGCGATGTTTTCATGGCGGTCGGCCCAGGTCAGGTCGCCGGTGATGCGCAGCAGGATTTGCTGCGACAACATCATCTCGGTCACACCGCAGGTTTCGATCGCGTTGCGGGGGTCGGTGAAGCCCGGCCGCGCGAATTCGTCGCCGGCGAACATGCCGCCGGGCACCTGCCCGTAGATGCCGTGCATGACGTCGTAGTTCTCGTAGGCCTGCTCGAGGTACTTCTCGTCCCGGTTCAGCAGGTAGGCGTGGGCCGGTTTCCGGAACCCCTGGGAGTAGTTGACGTTGTGGTCGCCCGTGGGCGCCCGCATCCAGGTCGCCCCGGCGCGGCGCGTCTTGTCGAGCAGGTCCATCAGGAAGGCGTCGCCGGTGCGGTTGTACAGCCAGATGATGCTGTCCATGTTGTCGGCCGTGCGGGGCACCTGCCAGCCGCCGGCGAAGAACTTGTCGTCGGGAATGGCAAGCTGCCACTGGAAGTAGTTGGTCAACAGTTCGAGGACGCGCGGGTCGCCGGTGACCTCGTGGTACGAGCGCAGGGCATAGGCGATGAACATGTTCGGCATGAGGTCGTGCACGCCGTCTTCTCTCAGGTTGCTGCGCGGGCCGAAATAGCCGTCCTCGCGCTGGCTGGCCAGGATGGCTTCGAGCCACGGCTTCGACTCGTCGATGATCCGCTCGTCGTTGAGCACGTAACCGAGAGCGCAGAATCCGCGGAACCAGTAGGGCACTTCCTCCCACCCGTGCCGGCCTTGCCCGTCGGCGCTAAGCCATGCGTTGTCCTCTTTGCTGCAATAGGCGCTGATTTCGGTGAGGTGCCCCAGGAAGCCGTCGGCCTGCAACTGCAACTGTTGGCGCAACCACCCCCGAGGCTCCACCGAGCCGATGGGCAGTTTGATCAGCGGACTCGGGAGCAACGGCTCCCGGTTGTCGTGATAGAAGGCGTTGGCCTTGGCTTCCGGGTCGGGATGATCTACCACGGTTACGGCGTCCTGCGCCCCTGCCGGAGCCCCGCAAAGGGCCAGCGTCGTGGCGAACATGGCAATCCATCGTTGTACTTTCATCGGATACGTTCCTTTCATTCTGTGGATGTGGTTAGTGTGCTGCGTCGGCAATCTCGGCCGGCTTGTTGAAGAAGGCGCGTTAGCGCTCGGATCAGTTCGAGGTAGGCTTCGCGGTCGGCCGCGGGCCATTCGCCTTCCGCGCCGGTGCCGGGGGCAGATGGTGGCCGATGGACACCGGCGCGCCGTTGCGGCCCACCACGGTGTCCAGGTAGTGCTTCAGAAAGGTATGGCTTCCGGCGGCCGGGTAGCGCGTCGGGCTGTCACCCACGCGGATGTTCGCCTGCACGAAATGCACCGGCCCCCACCGCCATGCGTCATGAAGAACACTCCGGAAGGATTCGCGTTTAGTTCCATTATCCTGCGCCTAAACAGAAGGCACAAGTCAATATTGCGCAAATCTTTCTCAATGTTGCGCAACGCCCGTTGTTTTCTCGAACGGCCCGAGCCGCCCCGGCGGCCACAGCCGGGCGGCCGCGCGTCACTCGTCGTTGGGCCGGCTGTCGTTAGTGGGCCGAATTGAGGGTCAGCGCCCCTGCCGAAATGGCGGAGGAAGTTAGCGACTGACGGGCCAGAGCGGTCGTGCGGTGGGCTCGCACTACGGCGGGATCAGTTCCGCGGCGGTGAGCACGATCCGACGCAAGATTCGAGGGGGGACATGGCACGGTCTTGACCCGCAACGGGTTACGTGCCAGAATTCACGGCGGCTCGGTGATTCTTATCCCGCCGAACCGGCCGGCCTAACGTATTCGTACGGTCACAGGCCGGCGGGATAAATCGGCCCCTTTGGATTCTTGTCTCACCAGTCGCCGCGGCAGGTGAACGGTGCCGTTATGCGACTAAGGGCGCGCCCAGAAATAACTTGGACAAATTGGTATTGCGTTGACTGGCGGATTGTGCGATGAATGGCGCATGCAAGATGCGCAACTGATTGCACGGATTCGACGAAAGTATCGCGCCTTGAATCCCGAAATGGACGAACGGCGACGGCGGCAATGGGCTGCCGCGGAGGCTCGTGACTTGGGATGGGGCGGCGTGACCGCGGTTGCGCAAGCGACGGGGTTGTCGCGGACGACGATCATCGCTGGCAGAAACGAATTGGCGCTTCCCGCCAAGCAGCGTGCGGCGCAAGCAACGCGGATACGGCATCCAGGCGGCGGACGGCGACCGTTGTCGGAAACGGACCCGGGTTTGTTGGAAGCGTTGGAGACGCTGATCGAGCCGACCACGCGTGGCGATCCCGAGTCGCCGTTGCGATGGACGTGCAAGAGTATTCGGCGACTGGCCGATGAATTGACGCGAGCGGATCATCCCGTCAGCGCCGTCACGGTAGCGAAATTGTTGCGGCAAGCAGGATACAGCCTGCAAGCCAACCGCAAGACGCGTGAGGGGGCTTCGCACCCCGACCGCAATGCCCAGTTCGAGTATATCAACACCAGCGCGCAACGCTTCCTCAATCGCGGCCACCCGGTGATCTCGGTGGACACGAAAAAGAAGGAACTGGTAGGAGATTTCAAGAATGCAGGACGGGAGTGGCGTCCTCAGGGAAAGCCGGAAGAGGTGCGGGTTCACGATTTCCTGATCAAGACGCTCGGCAAGGTCATTCCCTATGGCGTGTACGATATGCTGCACAACCAAGGGTGGGTCAACGTCGGAATCAACCACGATACGGCCCAGTTTGCTGCCAACAGTATTCGTCGCTGGTGGACTGAGATGGGACAAGAGCGCTTTCCACGAGCAAAGGAGTTGTTGATCACGGCCGACGGCGGCGGCAGCAATAGCCAGCGCTCGCGGCTGTGGAAGGTGTCTCTTCAGGACCTCGCCGACGAATTGGGCCTGACACTGTTCGTTTGTCATTTTCCACCAGGCACCAGCAAATGGAACAAGATCGAGCATCGCCTGTTCAGCTTCATCACTCAGAATTGGCGTGGCAAGCCCTCGGTGAACCACAACACGATCGTCAACCTGATCGCCAGCACGACGACGCGCACGGGACGGATCGTCAAAGCTGCGCTGGATACGAACCATTACGAAACCAAAATCAAGATTCCCGATGAACAGCTTTCGCGACTGCGTTTGAAGCGTCACGAATTCCACGGCGACTGGAACTACTCCCTTTCGCCACGCAAGTAAAAGTGTTCAAGTTATTTCTGAGCGCGCCCTAAGCA
>PWXP01000033.1 GCA_003561895.1 Planctomycetaceae bacterium
CATCGGGAGCCGTTGCCTTGGCCACCTTGCGAAGGTAGTCCTGATCACAGGGGTGGCCCTGGGAATCGAGGGAAAGGTTAACGATGGGCTTTGGCTTTGGCGTGGGCTTTGGCCTTCGGCTTCGGTTGGGACTTCGATCGAGGTGCCTTCGTTTGCAGGGTCCGGAACTTCTCGTTCCCTTGGCGGACCCGCTCGGTCTCGATGCGGTCGATCACCTCGATCATCTGCCGGTGCAGCTTCACCAGTTGGGCACGCGCCTGGCGGAAGCGCCGGTAGGCATCGGTTCCCTGCTTCACCGCGTGAAGATGTTCGGGCCGGAGCGTGATGTTCCGGGCCCGTGGGCCGCCGCGGTACGACAGCACTTCGGTGGCGTGCAGGTGGCCTTCGGCGCATCGGCAGTTGGGCTTCCCGCAACGTCGGCGGAGGGTGTAGAGCGAGCCGGGCACCATGGGCGGCCGCTCGAGGAAGATTTCGCGGAGGCGCCGGACCTCCTCGGTCAGTTGAATCAGTTGGGTTCGGAGCGAACTGAGGGTTTGGGGCATCGGGTATTCTCCTGGGGAAAGGGGCGTATCTGTGCTCTAGTATACACAGCCGCCTACAGACTACAAGGGCAAAAGGGCGGCGGAGCCGAAAAAGCTGAAAATGCCAGTTTTGGCTTGCGTGGGGGAGGCCAGAATCCCCTGTCCGGCCGGGGAGCCCGTAGCGAAACATCGGCTTTTCCGGCAGCAGTCGCTTTTCGATCGCGTCGCCATCGAGGCGGATCACCCCGGCCCGCATGAAGATCCGGTCGCCCGCCGCCGACAGCACGTCGGGCAGGCCCACCAGGCGCTTCAGCTCGGCGCCGGTCGTCCGCCACGACGCGAAAACGCCACACCGGCGCGCCGTCGGAAGCCCGCAGGCAATAGACGTTGCCTTCGACGGATGGCAGCGGGCGTGGATGAACCATACCGGATCCTCCACGTCAGGTTGGCCGTGGTGGACCCGTTCCCCCGTTCTCAGATCGAATCCGGCAAGCTTGTTTTCCTCCGGCGGCTTCCCCGTCAACCACATGGTGTAGGGCGCCAGCACGGTGCCGTGGGCAACCAGCAGGTCTTCCGGCGATTGGTATCCGGAGGGGAGGTGAAGATGCCGGCCGGTGACGGCCCCGAGTTGTGCGGAATAACGAGGGCGTTGCCTTGGGCTGGGCAACACCTTGGGCTGGGCAACACCTTGGGCTGGGCAACACCTTGGGCTGGGCAACACCTTGGGCTGGGCAACACCTTGGGCTGGGCAACACCTTGGGCTGGGCGAACCGTAGGCCTTCGGCCATAATGGCGATTGGATGGCCCATTCTTCCCCCTTACCTATTTTGACAATAACGGATCTGTCCCGTTTTTCGGAGCGGCTCATGAGGATTGCGTATTTCGATTGTGCCAGTGGGATAAGCGGCGACATGACACTGGGGGCGCTGGTCGATGCCGGCGCGGATTTGGACGGGATGAATCGGGCGATCGGTTCGCTCGGGCTGCCCGGCTGCCGGCTGCTTGCCCGAGAGGTGAAAAAACACGCCCTGCGGGCCACGCAGGTGACCGTCGAGTACGAGCCGGAACACCGGCACCGGCACCTGCACCATATTTTTGCGTTGCTCGACGGCGGCGCGTTGAGCGGGCGGCAGCGGGAAACCGCGCGGCAGATCTTCACCCGGCTGGCGGAGGCCGAGGCGCAGGTGCATGGCGTGGCCGTGGAGAAGGTGCATTTCCACGAGGTGGGCGCCGCCGATTCCATCGCCGACGTGGTGGGGACAGCCGTAGGGCTCGATCTTCTGGGCGTCGACCGGGTGGTGGCGTCGCCGGTTCCCACCGGATTCGGCCGGGTGCGCATCGCCCACGGCGAGGTAAGCATTCCAGCCCCCGCAACCGCCGAACTGCTGCGCGGCATTCCCGTGGCCGAGTCGGCCATTGAGGCCGAGTTGACCACGCCCACCGGGGCCGCTATCCTGGCCACGCTGGCTGGACGGTTCGGCCCCATTCCGTCGATGACCGTTTGCGGGGTGGGGTACGGGGCCGGGCAAATGGACCTGCCGGAACAGGCCAACGTGCTGCGAGTGATTCTTGGCGAGGTCGCCGGCGCCGATGAGCAGGAAGTGTGCCTGGTGGAAACGAACCTCGACGACACCAGCGGCGAGGTGATAGGATACGCCATTTCGCGGCTGTGGCAGGCCGGCGCGCTCGACGTGTTCACCACGGCCATCCAGATGAAGAAGAACCGGCCGGGTGTGAAGCTGAGCGTGCTGTGCCGCGCGGCCGACGCCCCGGCGGTCGAAGGCGTGCTGTTTCGCGAGACCACCACGATGGGCGTGCGGCGCTGGGCCGTGGCCCGCCAAGTGCTCGCCCGCACGCCCCATCGCGTGGCGACCCGGTGGGGCGCGGTGGAGGGCAAGGTGGGCTACCCGCCCCAGGGCCCACCCCGCTTCTCGCCGGAGTTTGAGTCGTGCCGCCGGGTGGCCGCCGAGCACGACCTGCCGCTGCGCGAGGTGTACGACGCCGCCCAAAAGGCATTCGACCCGAAAAGTCTATGATTGTCCTCGCCCAATTCGACCGTTTGACGCTGTTCGTCCTTGTGGCGCTCGGGCTGACGATTGCCATCCTCATGATGCGCCTGCACCGGTACCTGACCCGCCAGCGGGGCGACGACCGCGCGCTGGTGGTACCCCGGCGTCCGAAGCCCGAACCGGCGACGCGCCTGATGGACGCGCCGCTGGAACTGGCCCGCTGGGAGGTGGAAATGCACCAAACGGCGCGCGACCTCTCGGCGGAGTTGGACAGCCGGATTTCCGTATTGCGGGCGATGGTGTCCGAGGCCGACCGGGCCGCGGCGCGGCTGGAGGAGGCGCTGCGGAAAGCTTCGGAGAGTGGGCCGGACCGGGCCGGACCGGAAGAGCACGCCCCGGCGGGCGGGAGCCCGCCGCCCGGTGCCGAGGCCTCGCCGGAAGCGGTCTATACGCTGGCCGACTACGGGTGGGGCGGTCCCGACATCGCCGCCCGATTGGGCCGGCCCCTTTTTGAGGTCGAACGCATTCTCCGAGCCCGGAAATAGCGAATTAGGCCTGCTACCAGCGGGCGCCACCCTATTCGGCCGCGCCCGTCGCGGCGATGGCCACTAGGTAGCGGCGGGTGGAGATGTAGATGACGTTGCCGACGGCTACCGGGCTGCTGTAGATGGAGTCGGCCATATTGTTGACGGCCAGGACCTCCTTTTCCGGCGAGAGGCGGAAGACGGTCACGTCGCCGTCTTCGTCGCCGATGTAGATCTTGCCGTCGGCAATCAGGGGCGAGCCCCAGATGGAGGCGAGCTTGTCGTGCGTCCAGTGCAGTTCGCCGGTCTTCACGTCGACGCAGTGGATCAGGCCGGCGAAGTCGGGAATGACCAGCAGGCCGTCGCGGATGGCCGCCATGCTGATGGTGCGGTGCATGGTCTCCTCGAAGGAGCGCCGGCCCTCGACATCGGCGCCGGTGTACTTCCACACGACGGCCGAGTTGGGGTTCGGCCGGGTAGTCTCGCCCGCCTCAGGGTCGCAGTTCTGCAGCCGGCGCGGAGGCACGGGGGTGCCGCCGGCGTCGAAGACGTGTTCGGGGCTCACGTCGCCGCGGCGGGTCGGGTCGATGCACCAGAGGGTCGACGGGCCTTCGCCGTGCTCCGGGTCCTGCCCGCCGGCAATGTATACCAGCCCGTCGTGGATGACCGGCGTGGCGATCAGGTTGTTCCGGTCGCCCATGCCGCCGCCGCCCCAGCGGGCCGTTTTGGGGTTGGTGTCGAACTTCCAGAGCAGTTCGGGCCTGCCGTCATCGGTTCGCTCGGCGCGGAAGCTGTACAGCCAGCCGTCGCCGCCGGGGAAGACGGCCTGGGGCACGCCGCCGAGGACGGCGAAGGCGGGCGAGCCCCACTGGCCGTGCAGCAGGTTTTCGCCCGGCGAGGCGTCGGCCCACACCAGTTCGCCGGTGTGCTTGTCCAGCGCGATGAAGCTGGGCGCGTCGGGGGCGGGAATGGTGTCGTGCGACTCGTCCACCCCGTTGCTCGTGTTGACCAGCAGCAGGTCGCCGGCCGCGGTGACCGAGCAACTGCTCATGTTGTGCGGCTGGACGCCCAACTCGCCGATCATGTCGTAAATCCACACGATGTCGGCTTCGTAGAGGTCGTCGGAGGGCTCGTCGCGGTAAGGGCCGGTGTTGCGGTGGTTGTAGAAGCCGTCGACGTCGACGCAGACCACTTCGCCGCGGTTGGTCACCACCCACGCGCGGTTGCCTTCGACCAGGGGCGAGCTGACGATTCCCTGGTCGGGCCAATCGAGGGCACGCCCTTCGGGCAATTTCTCGCGCGAAAGCTGCCAGCCGAACCGCCCGTCCTCCCGGCGGAAGCACAGCAGGCAGCCGAGGTCCACATCGGGCGGGTAACGGGGCACGTAGCCTGCGCCGTTGTTCGTGGCCACGAGGACGCGACCGCCGGCCACGATAGGCGTGCCGTAGGTTTGCGACCCGAGGCGAGCCACCCACAGGATGTTCTCCGCGCCCTCGGTGCGCCAGGCGCCGGTGCGCCAGTCGAAGCCGCCGATGTTCCACTCGGTGGGCAGGGTTCCGGTTTCGGGGGCGTTGTTTCGAGCGGGCGAGCCGCCCAACTGGGAGGAGTCGGCGGCGGCGAAGGCCGGAAGCCAAGCGGCCAGGGCAATGGAAAGTACAATGTTTCGCATGGGGATGCACCTCGTCGGTGGGCGGGGGGCGGCGGCTCGTAGTTTGCCTGTAGGATGGACATTCCTGTCCGTCGCTTTCATGACGGACGGGAACGTCCATCCTACGACAATGTTCATATGGGGGGCCGACGGACGGGAACGTCCATCCTACGGGGCGGGGGTGGCGGACGTGTTTTAGGGGGTGGCAAGTTGCTCCCGGCTGGTCACGTGAAACTGGTGTTCGGTGCCGTCGTTCTTGGCGATGACGGTGATGCCGCTGGAGGTGACGGTGAAGCCGCGGGCGCGGTCGAGTTCCGGGTCGTAGCCGATTTCGGCGCCGGCGGGGATGCAGACGTCCTTGTCGATGATCGCCCGGCGAATCTTCGCGTACCGGCCCACGTCCACCCGATCGAATAGAATCGAGCCTTCCACGTGAGCATAGCTGTTGATGCGGACGCGGGCGCCCAGCACGCTTCGCTCGACGCGGCCGCCGGAGACGATCGAACCGACGCACACGATGCTGTCGACCGCATCGCCGCGGCGGGCGCCTTCGCCTTCCTCGGCAAACACGAATTTCGGCGGGGGGAGGTTCGGCATGTAGGTGCGGATGGGCCAGCGCTGGTCGTACAGGTTCAACAGCGGGTCGACGGCCACCAAGTCCATGTTGGCTTCGTAATAGGCGTCGATCGTGCCCACGTCGCGCCAGTAGGCTTCCCGTTTGCGGTTCTCGTCCATGAAGGGGTAGGCAAACACCCAGGCCGAGTCGATGATCGAGGGGATCATGTCCCGCCCGAAATCGTGGGTGCTCTTCCGCTGCGTGGCGTCGAGGCAGAGGTGTTCGAACAGGAACCGGGCGGTGAACACGTACACGCCCATCGAGGCGAGGGCGTAGTCGGGGTCGCCGGGGATGGGTTTTGGGTCGGCCGGCTTTTCTTGGAAGCCGATGATGCGGTAATGGGGATCGACCTGCATGACGCCGAACTCGGTGCAGCGGTGGCGTTTCTCCCGCAGCGCGCCGACGGTCACGTCGGCCCGCGAATCGACGTGCGTTTGGACCAGCTTGGCATAGTCCATCTTGTAGATGTGATCGCCGGCCAGGATGACCACGTACGTCGGCTGTTCTTTCTCGATGGTGTAGATGTTCTGGTAGACGGCGTCGGCGGTGCCCTGGTACCAGTGCTCGTCGATGCGTTGCTGGGGTGGGACGAGGTCGACGAATTCGCGCAACTCGCGGCACAGGAAGCCGCGCCATCCCAGGCTCACGTGCCGGTCGAGGCTCATGGCCTTGTACTGGGTGAGCACCAGGATCTTGCGGATGTCGCTGTTGATGCAGTTCGAGAGCGTAAAGTCGATAATGCGGTAAGCGCCGCCGAAGGGGACGGCGGGCTTGGCCCGATCGCGCGTCAGGGGCTCCAATCGGGTGCCTTTCCCGCCGGCCAGTACGACGGCCAATACATCGTTCATCGTGCCTTCCTTGCCTTGCGTGCGCCGGTCCTGCGGGCCGAGCCCGACCGCGGCGAACCGGAGTGTGCGTACGAGTGGGTCATCGGTCGGTCGACCCGCGGCGCCAACCCGCCGACTGCGGTGCCGCGAGAACCCTCTTTCGATTGTAACGGCTGGTCGTTTCCGTGCAAGGTGCGGCTTTCATCTGTGCGGCTTTCATCTGTGCGGCTTTCATCTGCGCGGCTTTCATCTGCGCGGCTTTCATCTGCGCGGAAGCAGGTGGGCGTTTTTGTTGGTAGGATGGACATTCTTGTCCGTCGGGTGAAAGACGGACCAGTCGGGTGAAAGACGGACAGGAATGTCCATCCTGCGGCGGGGCCGGGCCCTACGCCATTTCCCGGCCGATCCGGTCGACCTGCCGGACGGCGTCCTCCCAGGCCAGCCGGTGTAGGGGGACGGCCAGGAGGGGCTCGGGCAGATCGTCGGCGGCGTCGGGGTCGTCGCGCACGCGGTCGACCTCGTCTTCGAGCGCTTCGAGCCAGCCAGGCACTTCGAACCCGGCGCCGGAGAGGCTTTCGGCGAACGGGGCCATGTGTTCGCGGAGTTGTTCCAGTGCCTCGGTGCCCGCCCCTTCGCGCTGTTCCCGCACCGCCGGGCGGACCAGGGCCCGCACCCGGTCGATCGCCAGCGGCTGGACGAATCGTCCGGCCAACCGATCGGCGATGCTGCGCAAGCGCATGCCATACTGGCGGCTGAGGTGCTCGAAGCGGCGGAGGTGTTCATCGGCCAATTCGGCTGACTGCTGGGCCACGGCCTGCTCCCAGGCTTCGGCGGCCGAGAGGCGGCCGCCGCGCACCAGCTCGTCGTGAGCAGCCACCACCGGCTGGAGGTTCATCGCCACCCGCTGGTAACTGCCCAGCACGCGCAGCAGGTCCAGCAGCGTGTAGAGCATCTCGCCGCGGTCGGATTGCGTGGTGGCGTTGTTGTAATCGATGTACTCGGGGTAGTGTTCGAGGATGACCTCGAGGATCAGTTCCAGGCACCGGGCGGCGGCCTTCCTGCTGATGCGCCGGTCCAGGTCGTGGATCAAGCGGAAGTCGGACTCACCGCCGGGTTCGTCGGCCAGAGCGTCGAGGTATGCCGGCACCCCTTCGTGTAGGATCGCCCGGAGGTTCCCGGCGTTCATCAGGAATCGCTGCGTGAACAATTCATTGCCGTAGTCGCCGATGAACTGCTTCACTTCGCGCCAGCGCTTTTCGTCGTGAAGTGCCTCGACGGGTGAGAGCCGCAGCCCCCGGCTGTGGGTGAACCAGAGCCGCATGAGCGATTCGACCAGCCGTTCGAGCAGGGCGACAATGGGGGCGTCGGAGGCTTCGGGCAGTCCGGGACTCCAATGCTCGGCCGAGCCGACCACCGCGCGAACGAGCGCCCGCAACCCCGCCTGAAAGAGGCGGTCGAACTCGGTGATGGCGCCCGGCCCGACGGGGGGGTCGATCTCCATTTTCTGCGCCGTTTGCAGAAGCTGCGCGGTCTCGGCAAGCAACCCCAGCCGGGGAAGGTAATTCAGCAGCCGCAGCAGCATCCATTGGATCCCTCGCGACGCCACGATGCGCGCGGGATCGCCGCCTCGGGCCACGGCGACGAACAACAGCGGGTGCTTCCGCAGCTTGCGGGTCAGTTCGCGCCAGGCGGCGCGCACGCCGCGGGGGTCGTCGCGGGCCACCGCGCGCAGCACCTTTTCCATCGGCGGTTCCCACTCGGCGCGGCGTTCGCTCGACGGCGGCGATTGCATCGCCACGCGGAGGATGCGCGCCGCGTCGGCCGTCTCCATACAGGCCCCGCACACCTGCTCGATCAGCATTTCCTTCAGGGCGAGCCGGCGTTCGAACTCGGCCAGCGAGTCGGCCGTGCTGCGCGGGGCCTGAAGCTCGTAACGATGCACCGTATGCAGGAGGCGGAGCAAGGCGCGGTGGTTTTCTTCCGCGCGGGCCAGCCACGGGGCCAATTGCTCGTCGCGGTTGGCCGTGTGGGCGTGCAGGGGGCCGAACGCTGCCTGCTTCCAAAGTTGCGCGAGCATGCCGAGGAATGAGAGGCGCCGCACGAGCCGTTCGGCCTCGTGGATCAACTCCTCGTCGCTGCCGGCCCGCCCGGTGTCGAAAAGAGAGCTGTCGATCCCGTCGTCGGTGCTGTCGCGATAGGTGACCCCTTCGTAGGCTGCGCTGTACAGCCCGCCGTCCTCGTCCTCGTCCTCATCCTCGCCGGCGGGTTGCTCGCCGGGCGTTTCGGCGTCATCGGCATTGGCGGGCGTCCCTTCGGCAAGCTGGAACTCCGGACAGTTCCAGTATTCGTCGGCATTGGCCTCGATGTAATCGAGGAATTTGCACGCCAGCAGCCACCGCTCGTCGGGAGGTAGGGAGGCCGGAGCGTTTTCTTGCGAGGGACGGTGGCGCCAAAGCTGCTCCATCCATCGCAGCGCGAGGTCGTAAAAGGCGTATCCCTCCTCGGTCAGGGGGATCGTATCGGCGCGGCTGAGCCATTGCACCAGCAGGGCCATCGCGGCCACCGGGTCGCCGAGTTCCAACAGGGCGTCGACGACCAGGGCGTAGGCCTTCGGCGAGCGAAACTGCTCGACGCGTTCGCGCCAGAAGCCCAGGTCGCCGGCGGCGGTGCCGGCGGCGTGCCACGCCCGCAGCGCCCCGGCCACGTGTTCGGCCGACTCGCACGTTTCGCGTCCGGAAACGCCCTCGTCGCCCACCACCTCGACCGTGGCGAACTTGTCCCACCAGGCGGCGAAGGCGTCGAGCCGCTTGGCCGCCTCCTGCTCGACCGTCTCGTTTCCGGCCGCCGCCGCTTCTTTGCGGACCTGCACGACGAGGTCGAACAGGCCGCCGACGGTTTCCATGAGTTCGTCGACGCGGAAGTCGTGAACGCTGTTTTCCATGGCCGGGAAGAGGCTGAACTGGCCCCCGAAGCCCAGGATGTTCCACGGGTCGACCATGGCCCCGCAGTGGATGGCCCGATGCAGCAGGTCTTCCGCCTCGCCGACGGCCTCCAGCGACACCTCCAGCCGGCCCCCCGAAAGGTGCTGATCGGCCGCGACCATCCGGCATTCGATGTCGCAACTCATCCGGGCCGACGCGACGGGCACCTTGCGAACCTGCCGCCCGGCCGCCTCGGTGGCCCCGATGCGCGCGTACAGCAACGCCAAGTGGACATTCTGAAGCTGCTCGGCCCGGCGCAGGGTGATAAACTGGTTGAAATGCTGCCGGGCGCCGCCGAAGGGCTGGTGGAGCTGCCGGGCTTCGCGCCGCAGCCGGCGCGCGTGGCCGCCCTTGATCTGTCCGAGCAACTGCTCGTAAAATTCGTCGCGGTACGCGGCGATGGGTTGAACCAGGTTCGCGAGCGTGACGTTGGAATCGTGGGCGCCGGGCCGGTTCGCGCTAACGCCCGACCCCATCAACATCGTGCAGGCCATCACGGAGGCCGCTTCCAGCATGAGTTCTTCGCGCGGCAGGTCGGGGGCCTTCGCCAGGCGGTCGAGAATCGCCTCCAGCGAGATCTGGTGCACCACGAACCGCCGGGCATAGCCGGACGTGTCGAGCTGCCCAAGGTCCCATTGGCCGTAGAGGTAATTGGGCCGCTTGTTCACCGGGTGGTCGAAATCGTAGGCCCGCGGGTCCATCGCCAGCTCGTCGAGCCGTTCCAGTTCGAAAAAGGCCTGGAATAGGATGGCGGGGCTGGTCTGCTCGAGGATGGCCAGGGCCCCCTCGATCAACTCGGCGTAGGGGCCGACCGCCGCTCCAGCGCCGCGCAGGTAAAGGGGGATCGGGGCCACCCACTCGTGCTCATAGGGTTGAATTTTCCGCACGGTTTCCAACACGGCGACGGGCCGGTAACCGAGGTAGTTGTTCAGCCGATGCAGCGCCCCCTGGACGATCCGCGGCGCGTCGGTCCAGGGCCCGCCCTCGGCCAGGGCGGCTTCCAACGCCCGGCCGATGAAGAACGGGTGAAACAAGTCCTCGTCGCTCTGGTGTACGAGCAAATCGGCGTGCCAACGCGAGTAGGCCGGCAGCAATTCCTCGAACACGATTCGCAGCAGCGACGCCGCTTGCCCCGACTCGCGGAATGCGGCCGACTCGGCTTCCAGCCGGGCCAGCCGCTCCCGAAGCCGGCCATACAGGCAGCGCCAGGCCGGCTCTGCGCCACCCGCTCGCGGCCGCTCCAAGGCGGCGAAAAGCCGGTTCAGATTCGCGTACACTTTCGGGTCGGCGAGCCCGGAGGCGAAGTTCAGATAACCGAGCACCTCCTCGGCGGCACGGTCTAACACCTCTGTAGACGTACCCCCGGCCCCGGGACCACCTCCACTGTTGGGAGCTTGCTGCCGCTCAGGAGGGTGCTTTCGCGCCGACTTCGTCTGCTTCTTACGTGCCATGGTCGATGTCTTGAAGGCCAAGGGGCCGGGAAGTAACCATCATGGGTAACCGTTCACGGTCCGGTCGGAGCCCGGTCCATTTTTCCGAAAAAGAGACGCCTTTTCGGGAAAAAAACGATGGCCGAAAAACGGATCCCTCCCCTCACCGGCCGAAGGAGACAGTTTCCATTTTCCGGACGAAATAGCGTTATTCAGGAGAAATACCTTCTCCGCCGCGCAAATTGGGACCGTTCACCGTGAACAGTTACCAGCATGGTAGGGTGAGAACGCCGATGGGTCTAGGGCCGGTGTCCCGCCGGCCGGCAATGGCGGCCGGATGACGGTTTTTCCGCGTGCGTTCCCGGCGATGGTCGATTATAATAGAATCGGGGAATACCGGTATTGGCGTACCGGACTCGTTCGACCTCTAACACGCAGAGTGCTGTCATGTTCCGAAGCGCCTTCGTTCCATTCGCCTTGCTCCACGTTGCCGTTACGCTGGCCGCGTTGCCCGCCGAGGCGGTCACCCGCAACACCATCCTTTCCGAGGCGCAAGCCGCTCGGCACGGGCTGGCGCGGCCTTGGATTGCCCAACTGCAAGTCGACCGCAGCCGGGCCCGCCTTCGATACCTCGTCCTTTACGAAGGGGTTCTGTACGCGCAGTCGGACCGGGCGATGGTGCACGCGGTCGACGCCGAGACGGGCCAGACACTTTGGGCCCGGCAGATCGGCCGGCCGGACCACCCGAGTCTGCAGCCCGGAGTTAACGACGATCTGCTGGCCTTGGTGAACGGTTCGCGCCTGTACGTGGTCAATCGGTACAACGGCGACCTGTTGCTGGAACGCGAGTTGCCCGGCGCCCCCGGCGCGGGACCCGCCCTGAGCCGGCGCCGGGCCTACGTACCCATGCTTAGCGGCATGATGGTGGCTTACCGGGTCGAGCCGCTCACCGATCCGCTGCGCGAATTGGGCAGAATTCCCGAAGGTCTCACCGAAGATAAAGCCGAGGAATTGCAGGCCGAGCGCCGGGAAGATATTCGCTTGAACCAGGAAGCGGGCTCGACGCTGTCGGCCCAGGCGTACGGCCGGACGGCCGTGCAGCCGCTGGTGACCACCCAAAGCGACGTGGAGGAGTACGTCACTTGGCCGACCGAACGCGGGTTCTTGTATACCGGTTCGATCGATCCGCGCGACCCCAAGGGGCTGAACCTCAATTATCGGCTGCCCACGCAGGGGCCGATCGAATCGCGGGCCGCGTATCTACCCCCCGATCCGCGAATTACCGGCGCGACGGGCACCATCTTCACGGCCTCGCGCGACGGCTACGTGTATGCCTTGGTCGAAAAGACCGGCAGGACCGTGTGGCGCTACTCGTGCGGCGAAGCCGTTATCGAGCAACCGGCCTTGATCTTCCCCCGCCTGTTCATCACCACGCAGCTCGGCGGGATGTACTCGCTCGACGCCCGCACCGGCGAGCAGCAATGGTGGGTGCCGCACGTGCGGCAGTTCGTTGCCGCCAGCGAGACGCGGGTGTACGCGTTCGACATGAACGACCGGCTGCTGGTACTCGACATCGAGAGCGGTGCCCGGCTCGACAGCATGTTCACCGGCCCGCTGCCCGTCCGCCTGAGCAACGACCAGACCGACCGGATTTACCTTGCGAGCGAGACGGGCTTTGTCCAGTGTTTGCACGAGTTGGAGCTATCCGAACCCATCCGGCACAACCAGATTGTCCCGGAGCGGCGGGCGGGGGTGCAAGAGGAACTCCAGGAGGAGGCGCCGGAGCCGCGGGATGAGGACCGCCCCGGCGTTCCCGAGGACGACCCGTTCGCCGCTCCGCCACGGCCGGCGCCGCAGGACGACGATCCGTTCGGCGCCCCGCAGCAGCAGCCGGCCCCGCAGGACGACGATCCGTTCGGCGGCGGGGCGGAGGCCGACCCCTTCGGCGGCGACCCCTTCGGGAACTGAGGGCGCGCTCAGAATAACCTAGTCGAAATGAAGCGCTCCACGGGCAGTTTCCAGGCCGGCGACGCGTTGCCCACCGGAACGCGAACGGGTCTTCGCCGACTTGGCCGCCTGGCTCGACGCGCACTGACCTCTGCCGCAGGCGGGGCGAACCGGCCAGGCTGGGGTGCTGTTGGAGTTCACGCTTTAGCGTGCAGGGGTCGCACATCCTCGATTCACGGTAAGCGTTCACGGGTCGGAAATCAGCCGCAGGGCGCTAGCCCCGGTTTGCCTGGCTTGAAACAAGAACCGGACGCTAGCGCGTTGCGGCTAATTTCCTGCCGCGGCCGAGCACCGGGACG
>PWXP01000365.1 GCA_003561895.1 Planctomycetaceae bacterium
GAGTAACAACACCGTATCCGTCATCATTCCCTGCTACAATCGCGTAACTATGGTGGGAAACGCCGTCCGGTCGGCGCTGAACCAGACGCATGCGCCGTTGGAAGTGTTGGTTGTCGACGACGGCTCGACGGACGATTCGGCCGCGGTGGCCGAGGCGTTCGGCCCTGCGGTGCGCGTGCTGCGCCAACGAAACCAGGGCCCGGCGGCGGCGCGGAACACGGGTTTGGATGCGGCGCGGGGCGAATACATCGCGTTCCTCGACTCCGACGACCTGTGGCTGCCCGATAAGCTCGAAAAACAACTTGCCGCCGTCGAGCACGACGTGGTGTGCGTTCACTGCGGCTGGCGCTATGCCGATCGACCCGATGCAGTGGACGTGCTGCTCCCTGATTCAGAGGACCCGACGTACACGGCCGGTCATATGCTACGATGGGGTGCGATTTTCAATATGTCGGGCGTTGTGGTGCGCCGCGCGCTCCCGAATCGTTTTTGCACCTGGGCCAGGTACTCGGAAGACAGACTCTACGTTGCGGAACTGAGCGTTGCGGGCCGCATTGTGCTGGTACCCGAAACGCTCGTCGTATTGAGGAAGCGGCCCGATTCGCTTACGGCCCATCCGTTGTGGCCCATCGACGCCCATCGGGCCCAGGAACGGTGGCTTGCCGAAAACCCCGTCAACTTGCCTCCGTACGAGATTCAGGCCATTCGGCGCCTCTCGCTTGAAGGCGTATTACAATTTGCAAACGACGCGTATTGGGCCCGAAACTTCGCCGCCGTTCGGCAGTTCCGCGAATACCTGGCGCAGTATGCGGGAAACGCCCGTGTCGATCGGTTCTTGACACGCAGGTTGTATCCCCGATGGGCGTATTGGCTGAAAGATCATTGCGATCGTGTCCTCGGGCGATGGAAGCCGTCTTAGGAACTGTGCCAAAACACCGTGTGCGATTCTGCGAGATAGGATGAGCTTTTCCAGCACGGTTTCCGTCATCATCCCCAGCTACAACCGCGCGGCTACCGTGGGGCGGGCGATCGAGAGCGTCGTCACTCAAGATTACGACGACCTGGAAGTGCTCATTATCGACGACGGTTCGACGGACAATACCCGGGACATTGTGCGGCGTTTTTCCGATACCCGAATTCGCTACCACTTCCAACCGAACCGAGGCATCGCCGCCGCGCGCAACGTGGGCATCGCCCTGGCGCGCGGGCCCTGGCTCGCCTTCCTCGACAGCGACGACATGTGGCTGCCGGGAAAGATTCGCAAGCAACTCCACGCGCTCACCGCGGCGGGCGCACAATTGTGCTTCTGTGCGCACGTGCGCCGCAGTCATGGAGAAACCGCCGGGCCTTTCCCCTGCCCGCTGCCCAAGGATTCCCACGACGTTATGCGCCAGCTTCTCGCAAGCGGCGATTCGATTTGCACGCCCAGCGTCGTCGTGGACCGTGCCGCCGTCGAGGCGGTGGGCGGGTTCGACGAGACACTGGTCGTTGCCGAGGACAAAGACCTGTGGTTTCGACTCGCTGCCGCGGTGCAGGCCGTAGGCGTCTCGGAAGTGCTCGTCGTAACCCATGTTTCGCCCAATTCGTCGGTGGCACTGTTCGACCCCCTCTTGCGCGCGAGCGCCGATCTGCGCGTATTGCGCGGGTGGCACAAAACGGTTTCCGACCCCAGCATACGGCGGCAGGTTCGCCGGCAGATGCTGGCATACTATGCCGACAGCAGCCAGAAATGCCTGGCGGCCGGCCGCCGCCGGGAGGCTTTCCTATGGGGAATACGCGCCGCGCGTTGGGGCTTTTCACCCTTGGCCACCAAGCTGGCGCTCGAAGCGATGATCGGGCCGAGGGCGTATGCCGTCCTGAAGCATCTATGGCTGTTTCCGTATCGAGGCGCGAGGGAGAAGTGATCGTGTGTGCGCAAGGTCACAGCCCGACGGCGGACCAGGCCGGCGCCTGCCGCACCCGACAGCCCGTCTCCCCCGGCGCCCATGAGCGAGTGCGTCTCCTTCTGGTGAGCAACGGTATCGCCGCAGGCGGGGCCGAGAAGTACCTTCAGGTCCTCCGCGCGGGCGCGGAAGCGGCGGGGTTCGAGGTGAGCGTTGCCCACGTGCGGCTTCCGGGCAAGCCGGACGCGCAGCCCTTCTTCGACGTACCCGTCGCGGCGCAGGGCGTGCTGGTCCGCCGCCTGCTGGCGCATCGCTACCACCGTGCGGCGGTCCCCTTGATCGTCCACATGAACTCCTGTTGGAGCGGCAACCTGCTGCCCGCACTGTTGGCGGCCCGCCTTGCCGGCGCGAAGCTGGTCTTGACGGAGCATATTGTTCCGCCCGTGGCCCCGCCGGCTCGCAGTGCGTTGCGCCGCTTTGCTCCCTGGCGCGTGCGGTTGAAGCTCCGCGCCCTGCGGCGGCGCGTCGAATGGAAAACCGCCCACCGCATTATCCTGGTCGGCGGCCTCGTTGGCGAGTTGCTCGCGGACGAACAAGGCCTCTACGGGGAACATGCGGTCGTCATCCCCAACGGAGTGAAACTGAGCGACTTCTCCCCCGGATCGGCACATGGCCCTACCATACGACGCCTGCACGGGATCGGAGAAACGATCGTGATCGGATCGTGCGGGCGGTTGTCGGACCAGAAACGCTACGACCGGCTCGTGGAAGCGTTGGCCATGCTGGAACGACCCGACGTCGCTTTGCTTCTGGTGGGCGAGGGTCCGGATCGGCAGATGCTTGAGGCGGAGGCGCGCCGCTGCGGCGTTGCCGGCCGCGTCCACCTGGTGGGCCAGCGCGAGAACGTCAGCCATTATCTCAGCGCGATGGACATCTTTGCGCTGCCGTCCCAGCACGAGGCCATGCCGTTCAGTATCCTCGAGGCCATGGCGAGCCACTTGCCGATAGTGGCCACCGACGTGGGGGGCGTGCGCGAAATGGTGCGTCACGGCGGCACCGGTTACGTGGTGCCGGCGGGCGACGGGCAATCGCTGGTCGAGGCCCTGCGCCAGTTGGTCGATTCGGCCGAACGGCGTTCGCAGTTCGGGCTGGCGGGCCGTTGCCTGGTCGAGGAGGCGTTCTCCGAAGAGGCCATGGTGCGCCGCACGCTCGCCGTATACCGCGAACTGGTCGCTTGCCACCGCTGATTCCACACCCGCCTTCCAACGCGCGTTAATGCATGCGTTATGCATCAGAAATAGGGCCATCTGCCAACCTTGTTCGACCCACGTGGGGCATGTAGAGCACCTTTTCCGCACTTCTCGCTTTTGATTTCTCGGAATATCGCCGCTTTGGCGGGTTCGTTGGTGTGAAGTCGTGACGGGTAGCCGAGGTCGGGCGTCCCGCCCGCCGCTGGGGCCGAGTTGTGTTGTTCGTGTTCGGGGAATTCTTGTTCGTAGTCTTGCTTAAGGCAATGTCCAA
>PWXP01000290.1 GCA_003561895.1 Planctomycetaceae bacterium
CCGTACTGCTTCTCGATTTGCGCCACGGTCGTCCGCAGCGACGGGTGCCCCTCGAACACGGCGTGCGCGGGGTCCTTCTTGTCGGTTCCGGTGGCGGCTTTGGTGGTTTTCTTGGCCATTGTTCTTTTCGGCTTGGGTTGGGAACGGGTGGCGGTAACCATGGTCAAATCTCGCGGGGCTTGGGAAAAGGACAACCGAATATCGAATACTATACAGACGTTCAGATATCCATACAAGCCCCACCCCGGCCGGATTTCGAAGCCGTAACCGCTGACAGGAAACGGTCCGAATTCCCGCGGCCGAGAGAGCACCCCTTTTGATGGACCGCCTTTCACCACTAAAGTAGGGCTGCCCCCTTCACCTCGGCCTGCGGGGCATCGGCTCCAGCCTTCAACGCGCTTGAGCCTAGCACAACCGCGGCAGGAGGGGGAGGGGAGGCACCCAATGCCGGAACTTGACACGAACTGCCCGGTAAGGGACGATACTGCTACGCACGGGCACGGCTGGTACTCGGCGGCCCGGAGAAGCATGGAGGAACATGCCAGGCTATCGTCGGGCACACAGGTAATTGTTCACGGGGCGGCGGGAGCAGTTTTCTCGGCTATATGGGAAGGGGACAGTCCCATTTTCGCGGCCACAACGGTGGCTCATTGGGCCAAACGCTCTTGGGGCCGCGAAAATTGGGACAGTCCCCCTGTGAACGGTTACGCACCCAGGAACCCCTCGCTGGGGTCGGTTCCGGCAAATCGCATGTGCACGACTCGCGAAGACCATCAACGGGCACTCGAGCCACCAACTCGGCAACCACCCGAATGTCGCCCGCGCCCAGGGTCGCCAGTACGTCGCCGGGGGCAAGCCGGCCCGTCAGCAGTGCCATGATGCTTGCGGCGTCGCCCGTGCCCGCCACCGGCGTGCCCCGGCGGCGCACCTCGCGGGCCAACTCGGCCGCGCCGGGGTCGCCGGGCGCAGGGGGGCCTTCGCGGGCGCGGAATACGTCAGCCACCACCACCACGTCGGCCCGCTCCAAGGCAGCGGCCGTCTCGGCCAGAAGCCGCCTCAGCCGCAGGGCCTGATGCGGCTGGAAAACGCACCATAGCCGCCGGCCCGGGTACATCTGCCGGACGGCCGTCAGCGCGGCGGCCGTTTCCGTCGGATGGTGGGCGTAATCGTCGATGAACGTCACGCCGCGGTGCGTGCCCAGCCGTTCCAGCCGGCGGTGCAGCCCGGGAAAGCCGGAAAGCGCCTGCCCGATGCACGCCGGGGGAATGCCATTTGCCCGGGCCAGCGCGGCGGCCGCCACGGCATTGAGCACGTTATGGGCGCCGGGCACTTGCAGCCGGACCTCGCAGACGGGCCGGCCCCGGCGGAGAACCTCGAACTCGTAGCATCCCCGCCAATGCCGCATTCGGCCGGCCGACCAATCGGCCCCGCCTGCCAGGGAAAAGGTCTCCACGCGACACGCGGCCATGGCAGCAACGCATCGCGAGTCGGCGCAGTCGGCCCGGGCGATCAGCAGGCCGCTCGGGGCAATGGACCGGACGAACCGCGCGAAGGCGTCAAGCAGATCCGATTTCGAAGGAAAGCAGTCGAAATGGTCATGCTCAACGCCCAGGAGGACGGCTTGCCGGGGCTTCAGGTGAAGGAAATTGGCGCGGAACTCGCACGCTTCGACCAGCGCCACGGGGCCCCGGCCGAAACGCCCGCCCGACGGATGGCCCATGGTGGTCGCGCCGCAGAAGACGAGCGGATCGCACCCGGCCTGCTCGAACACACGGGCACACATTCCGACCGTGCTCGATTTGCCGTGCGTTCCGGCGATGGCGGCGCATTGAGTTCCGGCGGTCATTTCGCCCACCATTTGAAAGTAGCTGCGGGTGGGAATGCCGAATTTGCCGGCCCACTGCAATTCCGGGTTCTCCGCGGTGACGGCGTCGCTGTAGACCACCACGTCGGCCTCGGGCGGCACGTTTTGCGGGTGATGACCCCGACAAACGGCCACGGGGCTACCGTTGGATGACGCGAGGCCGCCGCCACGCAGATCGGAGCCGGTCAGGCGCCAGCCCCGGCCGGCCAGCACGGCAGCCAACGCCTGCATTCCCGCCCCGCGCGCGCCGATCAGGTGTGCGTGTTGCATGGTACCGTTACCAGGAGGCTCCGTTCTCGCTCCGCGGCGAACGCGAAGCAAGCTTGCATGTCCTCCGCCGTCAGGTAGGGGAAGCCGTCGAGCAATTCGGCCACCGTCATTCCGGCCGCAAGGTAGGACATCACATCATCAACAGTTATGCGCATACCCCGAATACACGGCCGACCGCCACGTTTTCCCGGTTCGATGGTAATGCGTGACCGCCACGATTCGTTCATAACCAACCTCCTTCCTCACAGCACTTGGCCGCTAACATCGCTCAGCGACAGCCTATTATACGTCGGACGCAGAACGGTTCCAAGTGGACCGAGGACAGTAACGCCTATTCACGCTTTTGACCCGGTTGTCCCTTTCACGGCCCGAAAGGCTGGATTGACTAAACCGGTGACGAGCGACACGTTTCGACATTCTGAGCGCACCCTTAGATGACCGTCGTCAGTGCTTTTTGGAACACGGTCATTACCCACGTCACAGCCATCGTGATGGCCATAGCGGCGGCGGGTGCCGTTGTCATTGGGTTTCTCGGCCTAATGACATGGCACTACGAACTTCACGGCCGGGCGGATTTCGACGTGGCGCGACGCGTTATGCGCGCCGTGTATGACATGCGAAACGAAAGTTCGGGAAAGCCGCAACATTTTTTCAACGAAATTCAGCTAACTCCAACGGCCTAGTGGACGACCACGCACCCCAGCAGGCTCGCGCCGGCGCGGCGAAGGAGGGGGGCGGCTTCCGTAGCGGCACGGCGACTCGTTGCATGCAGGCGCACCAGCAGGTACACGCCGTCGCAATGGCGCGCGAGGGGCGCCACGTCGGGGTTCCGCAGCGACGCCGCATGAATCAGCACCAGCCGGTAACGCCCCCGAGTGTCCTGAAGGAGCCGCTCCAAGTAGAGCCGCTTCGGCGGTGGGCCGGCCGGCGTCGCGAACGCAACCGCGGGCAGCAGGTCCACGCCCGGCACCACGGTGCGGCGGACCACATCCGACCACCGCGCGGACCCGTTCAGCACGTCGCTCAGCCCGCGCGACGCCTCCACGCCAAGGCGGGCGGCCAGCGCGGGGCGCCGCAAGTTCGTGTCGATCAACAGCAGCTCGCCATCGAGCCGCCGGGCGAGCGACATCGACAGCGGCATGAGCAGATCCACCCCAAGGGTGTCCGAATCGGGCGAAGTGAACAGTAAACCGGCCGGCTTCCCCGGCGCCATCGCCCGAAGCACGCTCTCGGCTAGTTCTCCCAATGGGTCTAGTTCGCCCAAGGGGTC
>PWXP01000609.1 GCA_003561895.1 Planctomycetaceae bacterium
ACGCTGCCGAATTCACCTATCCTGGCACCAACCTACGACTGACTTATACGCTCTCGGCCCCGCCGCTAGCCGACGAAATGGCCCCATTTTAGTTTCCCCAGAGATCAGGATGCCTGAGCCTTGAGGGCCCGCTCCCGCCCTGCGGACGTGATCGAGCAGAGGTACACGGATTGACGCACGTCCGGTAACCTCGTCAATGAACATTACTGATTTGCGACACCTCCGCCGATGCATACCGTCTTCATCGTAAACCCCCTCGCGGGGGCCGGCGCAGGGGCGCGACTGGCGCGCGAGATCGGCACGCGACGGGGAGATCCTTGGGCGCGCGCACACGTCGTGCAAACCCACGCCCCCGGTCACGCCGCCGAACTGGCCCGCCGCGCCCTGGAGGAGGGCGCCCGGCGTGTCGTTTCTTGCGGCGGGGACGGGACCCACCGCGAAGTGGCCCGCGGAATGCTCGACGAGCACGGCCGTCCGCATTGCCCGGACGCCGTGTTTTCCGTCGTGCCCTGCGGCACCGGAAATGACCTCGTACGGACGCTCGGCATCCCGCACGATCCCGCCCGCCGCTTCGATCACCTCATCGACGGCCCCGTACGTCCCATGGATGCCGTCGCCGTCGAACTGGACTGCGGGGACGGCCGGCGGTTGCACACCCTTTCCATCAACGTCTCCGACTGCGGGCTCGGCGGCGAGGTCATCCGCCGCGTCAACCGCTCCTCCAGGCGGCTCGGCGGGCGCGCCTGCTTCCTCCTGGCCACCGTTGCGACCCTCCTCACCTTTCGCGCCCCCCGCGTGCGCCTGACCGCCGACGACCGCACCCTGGTCGAGCGTGACGCCAACCTCGTGGTCATCGGCAACGCGCGCTATGCCGGCGGCGGCATGGCCGTGGCCCCGACCGCCGATCCCACCGACGGACTGCTGGAGATCTTCGTGCTCGGTCGTTTCTCGCTGGTGACGTTCCTGCGGCGCATCCGCACCCTGTACCGGGGTGACTGGGTCGAAGATCCGGCCGTGGTCCACCTGCGCGCACGCCAGGTGCAGGTCGAGGCCGATCCTCCCGCCGCCGTCGGCGTCGACGGGGAGAACCCGGGGCGAACGCCCGCCGCCTTCCGCGTCCTTCCGGCCGCCCTCAACGTCCAATGGGGCGTGGAATCGGGCATGTCTCCCTGTCGGAGGAGCGAACGCATGTCGGATTCCTGAAATAGGGGCTCCTGCCCGACAGAACACCTCCGACTTTCACGCGATTGCGAACTCGGGACACGATGTCCACAGTGCAAAAACGTTTATCCGGTCACCGATGGCTGGCATCTCGATCGTGAAGGTCGGGCGGCTATGGCGGAGGTCGTGGCCGCGTGGTCCAGAAGGCCCTGGCCGGCGACAGCGTCGTGCATCGGGAGAAAGTTCCGAGTGGGTTTGGGGGCCAATAGTCGCCGCGATTGGTCTCGCTCGCGCCAAGAACTCGCAGGAGGCCGCAGGAGGGCCGTAGACGCGTTTTGTCGATTGGGGGCCCTCGGCCGCGAAAACGCCTCAGAATGGCTCCTGGAGGCTCCAGGGACGACTGCTACGGTTTCCGCCGAAACTACGGGATTCCGCCCCGTGGTCGCCCCGTTCAAGCAATCCCAGTACAATGACCGGACTGACTCGGAACCGGGCAGGCCCAAGCATCACCGGACTTCCCCCGGAACCATTCACATCAGCCCAAAGACGACTTCATGGACACCGAGCACGATTCACCGCACGACCGCGTCCGGGCCCGGCTCCGGGCGATCATCGAAGGGCTGGGCACGCCCCCGCCGTGGCTGGACGCCTGGAAGCTGCTCACGCCCGATTCCCGGCCGGAGGACCGGCTCGCCGTGTACCGGGCCATCCGCGGTTCCGGCATCCTGCCCGACCCGGCCTCGTTCTGGCTGGTCTCGCACCTGATCGACGAGATCGCCGCCGCGGACGCCGACGAGGCGCTGGGCGAGTACGAGAGCCGGATGCAGGCGATCGAGGACGCCCACCGGTTCGGGGACGGCCAAGTGTGGGCTCGCCATTCCGCGCCGGCCGACTACCTGAAGGTTCGCCAGGAGTATTTTCGGGCCTGGGACGCGCTGTTCGCCCGGAAGCTCCAGGAGTTCAGGGAGCCGCAGATGGCCCGGCTGTTCCGGGAGGACCCCCGCCGGTTCGACCAGTTGAGCGAGGAGGGCCGCCGGTTCTTCTTCGGCCCCGAGAGTGCGGCCGAGAACGAGCCCCAGGTGTGGCTGCAGCGGCTCATGGAGGCAGTGGCCGACGGCATGGTGGCCGACGGTCCGACCGGGCCGTTGGGCTGCCGGTACTCGGAGGAGGACGGCCACTGGACGGTCGACGTGTTCCCGACGCCGGTCGAACTGCTCGGCGGCGCCGTCGACGGCCAGGTGCTGATTCCGGCCTTCACGCTCGACCTGGCGGAGTTGCAGGGAGCGTTCGAGGAGGTTGAGGACCTGACGTGGCGGTCGCTGGGCTCCCCCGACGACGAGGGGCCGCGGATCGGCGTCGGGGGCGTGTTTGGGGCCGGCCGGTCTTCCTGCAGGTGCTGGCCGGCGCTGCGGAGGACGAGCAACCGGGGATGAAGCTGGACACCCTGCGGCGGAGCCCATAACGCGATACATCGACCGCCCTATCAGGCCGCCAGACGACGAGCCTACGGCCCCCCTGAAGTAGTTTGCATGGCGACCAGCCACCGCACGCCCACGAAACCGGAACCGGTGGTCCGCGAGGTCCGATGCCGGACGGTGCTCAACCGGCCCCGAGTCCCTTTGAGCGAAGACGGCTGGGTCTATGATCCGGACGGCGGCGCTGGCTGCGCCCTCGGGCACCAACTTCGCCGAGAAAGCTCCCGAACGCGGGGGTGGAATGCAGGCAGTTTCTCCTGGCTATCCTTCAGTTCTGTGGGAAGAATCAATTTTCCTACCCTTTACCCTTTAGCGGTAACCGAAATGGTCGGCGGCGGCGGCGTCGAGTTCCCAAACCCGATCCGCCACGCGGCCGAAGCGGTCCAGCCCGCCGTAGCCGTTCTGCGAGGCGCCGTAGGTAAGCTTGAGCGTCTGGTCGGGCTGGCCGTCGAGGGGCAGTTGCCGCGCGGCGCCGACGATGGCGCCCGCGCCCAGGTACGTGTAGGCGGCGTAATCGAGCGTGCCGCCGGCGTTGGTCACGGCCGCGACGCGGGAAAGGCGGTTGTCGATCGACCCGGCCGCCCCGTAGTCGTACGCCACTTCGAAGCCGCTCGGGTGCGTCATCGACGTGAGCCGGCCCAGGCCGTCGTACCCATACTGCACGCTCGGGCTGGTGCCGGTATTGACTTCGCCGTCGTGCTCCTGCCACACGCGCGCCACGCCGCCCCAGCCCGCGGGGTTCGCTTGGGCGTCGTAATCGTCGTAGC
>PWXP01000001.1 GCA_003561895.1 Planctomycetaceae bacterium
ACACGTGCCCCGACGCCCAGGCCCTCGCGGAAGCTCTCCACCCGGAAATGCTCAAGACGTTCAAAGCCGCCTTCCTCGGGCGATTGACGCTGGTGCCGTACTATCCGCTGGGCGACGCCGTGATGCGGCAGATTGTCGACCTGCAACTGCGGCGCATCGCCCGCCGGGTGCAGGACCACCACGGCGCCCGGTTCGAATACGACGAACAGCTTCTCGCCGGCATCGCCGAGCGCTGTACCGAGGTGCAAACCGGCGCCCGCAACGTCGATCATATCCTCACCCGTTCCCTGCTGCCGGAGCTTTCCGCCGAGTTTCTCGCCCGAATGGCCGAACAACGCGCGGTCGAGGCGGTTCGAGTCTCGCTCGGCGCGAAAGGCCAATTTCAATACGACTTTCCATAGCCGGTAATGCCCGACCGCAACCGTACCGAATGGCCGCTGGAGTTTGCGCAGCCGAGCGACTATGCCCGGGCCCGCCGCGTGCTCGACGGCGCCGGCTTCACCGACCGCGGCGTGGCCGAGGCCCTCGGGCTGGAAAGCGTACGCGAGGCGGCCGCGATGCCGATGCCCCACCTCCTGCGGCTGACCGGCCGCGGCCGGCCGCTGGGTGCCCTCATCCGGCTGTTTCTGATGGGTGTCGCGGTTTCCCCGAACGATGCAAGCAAGGCCCTCGCGCCGATGGCCCTGGAGGCGTGGATCGACGCGGGCCTATTGGAAGCCGACGGCGAGGTGGTTCGCGGCGCCGTGCAGCTCCTGCCATTGAAGGACCTTCGGGTTGCCTTCGATCTGCCCCAAAAGATCCGCCAGGGACGCAGCGCCAACTATGTGATGGGCGTGGGAAGCAGCACCCTCACCCTTGCCAACGCCACCATCCGCCGGCACTCGCGCCGCACCCTCGACCTGGGTACGGGTTGCGGGCTCCTGGCCTTCCTGGCGGCCCCCCACAGCCGGCACGTGGCAGCCGTCGACCGGAACCGGCGGGCGGTGAACATGGCGGCGTTCAACGCCCGGCTCAACGGGCTGGAGAACGTCGAAGCCCGCGAAGGCGACCTGTTCGAGCCGGTCTCCGGCGAGCGATTCGACCTGGTCGTGTCCAATCCGCCCTTTGTCGTCTCGCCGGAGAGCCACTTCATCTACCGCGACAGCGGCATGAAAGGCGACGAAATCACCCGGAAGATCGTTCGCCAAGTGCCCGGCTTTCTCGAAGAGGGAGGCTTCTGCCAGGTCCTCTGCAACTGGGCCCACGTGGCCGGACAGCCTTGGCAGCAGCGGCTGGCCGCTTGGTTCGAGGGCACCGGATGCGATGCCTGGGCCATGCGATCCGACACGCTCGACGCCCCCCAATACGCCGCCAAGTGGATCAAACACACCGAGCGCGACGAGGACCGGCAGTTCGACCGGCGTTTCGACGAGTGGATGGCCTACTACGATCGCCAGCGGATCGAGGCGGTCAGCGGCGGATTGATCACGCTGCGGCGGCGAAGCATCGGCGCGGCTTGGTTCCGCGCCGATGACGGCCCGCCGAAGATGCTGGGACCGGCCGGCGAGGCAATCGCCCGCGCCTTCGGCTTGCGCGACTTTCTGGCGTCCCACGGCGACGAGTCGCTCCCGGCCCAGCGGCTGCAGATTTCGCCGGAGGCCCGGCTGGTCCAGCGAGCGAAGCCGCACGCCGGCGGCTGGGCCATCGAGCACTCGCACCTCGAGATGACGCGCGGCCTGGCGTACACCGGCGATGCCGACCCCTACGTAGCCGCACTGATCGGGCGCTGCGACGGCACGCGGCCGCTGGCCGACTTGATCGCCGAGTTGGCCTCGGCCACCAACGAAGACCCGGCAAAGTTCACTCCGGCGTGCCTCCGGATCGTTCGCCGGCTGATCGAATGCGGTTTTCTCCTACCGGAGGGTTTCGCCGATCCGGGGTAGCGGCCCGTTCGGGGCCGTGGCTGTACGAGCAGCCCCCGCGGCACCGCACCGAGCTTCACCATCCTGCCAAACCCGCCGTCTTCCCGGTTCCCCGGGCCGCCAACCAGCGGCCCCCCCACCGTCCGCCGAACGCCACAAGTCGTTCAGTGCCTCGGCTGCGTTCCGATCCTATTATCATGGAATGTGTCGCATCAAATTTCAAATAAAAGACGGGCACGGCCGTAGCGACGTACAAATGTCTTCGGCCACGTGGATCGAGGTCAGCAGGGCGCATTTCTGGCGGCAGGCCGGGTAAGTGCGGCGCTGCTTGCAGGAAAAGCCGACGAACACCTCGTGGTGGCATTCAGGGCACCGCACCCGGGCGAAGCCTTCCTGAAGATCGTCGCGGCGGCGACGGGCCGTCATGCTGCACTCGACGACCGGCCGCCAGTAGCCGTACTTCGCCTGGAAACACTCGTTGCACTCCTGCTGGAAGGTGTCTAAATCCCGGCCACCAGGCGCCAGAGCTTGGACGCGTGCGGATCGCGCGGGCGGCAAAGCAGTAGCGGGTGGCAACACGCGGCAGTCATGACGGCCAGGGCACCGGTCCAGCAATGGTGTCCACGCCGTCTCTGGCTGTAATGTACAGTCACCGTCAAGCTGGGCGATACTCCCGCGTACATAACTGCTTCGCCCCCATGGGTTACGGCCTCAGTGGTCGAGCCGGACCCAGTTCATTTCGGCCGCTCCGTCGTAGATGGCGGTCATGACGCGGTTGGTGTAGGCGGCGCTGTCGGCAGTGATGAGCGGCGCCTGGGCCTCACCGGTGATCGCCTGAAGGTAGAGCTGGAACGGCGTCTCAGAAGCACCCACGGACACGGTCCGCAACGTCCACGTTTCGAGCCGCTTCCGCCACACGCCTGCGCAGTTCGGCCAGATAGGCCTGGCGGCGCGGCCGGTCGAACAGCATGCGGCGGATCGGTTCGAGCAGATCGGGGGAATGCGACCGCAGCAGCGCCGCAACCGCCGGCCAGACGCGGGGCCGGGCGTTGAGTGCATCCATCCAGATGGTCCCGACATCCCGTTCAGCCGCCGCCCGCAGCAGCGCCTTGATCGACGCCGGGTCGTCCGAGAACCCGGGCAGGAGCGGCCCGAGCATCACGGCGGTTCGCAAACCGGCCTCCCGGGCGCGGTCCAACACGTCGAGCCGCTCGGACACCGTCGCCGCCAGGGGCTCCCAGAGGGCCGCCAGACGCTGGTCGAGGGTCGTGAGCGTCACGCCAAGCCGCACGTCGCCGTGGGCGAACACATCGAGGTCGCGGAGGACCAACCGGCTCTTGGTAAGCACGTTCAGGCGGAAGCCGTATTCCAGGAGCAGCTCGCAGCAGCGGCGGGTCAGGCGCCGCTCGGCCTCGATCGGCTGCCAGCCGTCGCAGGCGCTGCTGACGAAGACTTCTCCGGGGGTCGCCCGTCGCAACTGCCGCTTGAGCACCTCCACGG
>PWXP01000642.1 GCA_003561895.1 Planctomycetaceae bacterium
ATCCTCAACCTCGATAATCATCACTCGGGCTCCTGTGGTAGGACAATGAAACATTGTTTCCGCGATTCAATGTTTTACCCGGGAGCCCGTCTTTATGCCATCCTCTCTTGCAAAACACGCCATCGAGCGCCATTATGGGCAAGCTGCGCAATGTGCGGTAGCGCGCAGGGGAGGTTGCAACCAAAAGAGATCGTGCGCGGAGGGGGGCTATGGATCATTGTGTCGCGAGGTGCGTGCGAAGGGGCTGCTTTGCGGCCGCTAAATCGGATGGCGCCAAACCGGATGGAGGAACAATGCATATTGGCCGACCCGCAGCCGTCACGCCTAGCGTACACCGGAGCGTGGGAACGGGTTCCGGGTCGCGAGTCGTCTCAAGCCACTTGACACCGTACTCCGTAAGACTGTAAACATATTCCATAAGGAGACACGCTATGAGGAACCCTCGCATGATTCAGCGCGTATTGACTGCCGCGGTGCTGGTCGCTCTCGCAGCGATCACCGGTGCGGCGGCCGAGCTGCGCGGCACGCGGCCGAACATCATCTTGGTGATGACGGACGACCAGGGTTACGGCGACGCCGGCTACATGGGGCATCCCGTGCTCCAAACCCCCGTCCTCGATGAAATGGCGGCGAACGGGCTGCGGCTGGATAACTTCCGCACCGCCTCGCCGGTGTGCTCGCCCACCCGGGCGAGTGTGCTCACCGGCCGCCACCCCACGCGCATCGGCGTGTTCCGCCACGGCCACGCGCTGCGCCCGCAGGAACGCACCGTCGCCACGCTGTTGCGCGAGGCGGGCTACCGCACGGGCTTCTTCGGCAAATATCACATCGGTTCGGTGCGCGACGCGCGGCCGACCAGCCCCGGCGCCCACGGGTTCGACGAGTGGCTGGCGGCGCCGAACTACTACATGAACGACCCGTGGTTCAGCCACAACGGCAAGCCCGTCCAGCTTCGCGGCGAAGGGTCGATGGTGACCGTCGAGGCCGCGCTGCCGTTCATCGCCCGCGCGGTGCGGGACGAAAGGCCAGTTGTGGGACGGCGGGCTGCTCGTGCCCACCCTCATCGAATGGCCCGGCCGGCTCGCGCCGCGCACCAGTGACTTCCCCGGCGGCACGGTGGACCTGTTCGCGACGTTTCTCGAACTGGCGGGCGTCGCCGTGCCCGCCGATCGCCCGCTCGACGGCGTTTCGCTCGTGCCGCTGCTGGAAGGGGAGATGCACCAACGCCCCACGCCCCTGGGCTTCTGGCACCACGAGGGTATTGCCGGGCGGCTTATGTGGAGCGATAAGATCCTCCAGGAACTCCAGGCCGTCCTCGAAGCCGGAGGCCAAGGCGAAATCAATCAAGGCACGCTCTACGGTCCCGACCACGACTACCGCTCACTCGAGCAATCCCCCGGCCACAGCGTCTGGCTCGACCCCCCCCGGAAGCTCCACGAACTTGCCGGCGGCGACTACCTGCTGTCCAACCTCGCCGACGATCCCGGCGAGCGGAACAACGTGATCGCCGACCACCCCGATCGGGCCGAACGGATGAAGCAACAACTGCGCGCGTGGCGGGCTTCCTGCCTGCACTCCCTTCGCGGCGGCGACTACTGAACATTGGAATCGCATGGTCGAGGGACCTCAACTCCGTCGATGGTGCTCAGGTTTCAGGTGGTAACGCTTGAGCCCGAGAAGTGGTCAATAAGGCTGTACCTTTCGCGCCTTCCGCCTCCGCACCACCTCCGAGTTGCCAAGGCGCGACTGGCCCGGATGATTCATGTAGGGGGAATTCTCGGAATCGACGAGCACGGCCGGATTCGCGTCGCGGAAGCCTTTGTCGCCCCACAGGACGGCGGCCTTCCGCTTGTCGCTCGTGAACCGTGGCCTCGCCACTGAGCCGCGCAACCAAGCGATCGGGAGCCGGTTCCTCGAGTGGCACCGAAACAACGTATACCTTGGAACTGCCAAGTAGGCAAGCCAGGTTGCTCGAAGACGCTGCTCGAAGCCGCCCGAACCGCGTGATGAGGTGCTTTCGTGTTGCTCCATCGCGGGCAACGTGCACCATGGAGCGCGTTGCAGCTCAAACAGGAAGCGGCACCACCGGGTCTATCGCGCTGAAGCGATGTTTGGCAACCGCCCCACACATCCCCTTTCCGTCCCCGCCGGGCTCGCCCCGGCCGCCTCCATGACTGGCCGGCTACCGCCAGGCGCACATTCTGCCCCAGTTGCACAACCGGCTGCCTTCGGACGAGCGGGCCGCAGCGGGCCGTCGGCAACGGCCGCTCCCCGGTGCCGCTCGGCTGGAACGCCGCTAGAATGGACCCGTCATCCAAATCCCGGGGCTTGAACCCGAAGGCCCTTTGGGCTATCGTAGCCCGAGGGCTCCGGTTGCGGTGCCAAAGGGGGGGGTGAGCACGATCGGTTTCGCCTTCAACGCGGGAACGGAAAGCGGCGGAAAATGACTACCATCCTGGGCGAAACGCCTCCGAAGTTTGCGGGGCACGAGACGTTCACGCTCCGGTACGGCTGGCTGAAGAAGGCGGTCGACGCCACCGGCCAGCGCGACGACGTCTTCCTCCGCGACGACGCCCTGGTGACCCTGGGCGCCGGCAAGAACATGGTCCGCTCCATCCGCCCGTCGCCGCTCGGCAGCCTGTTGTTCGGGCCAATGCGCCTCGCACAATGAACGTCGATGACCTGCAAGAACTGGATGAGTTTCTCGATCAAGTCCGATCCATGAAGCTACATGGATCACGGCGCCTTGGCGCTGCGCTGAAAAAGCCGCTCCTGCTGCTCTTGTTGGTTTCGAGGATCGAGAACAACCGTGTCGAGATGAACCGGTTTCATTACGACGACGTCGAGACCAAGTTGGCCCAGTTGATTCGCGAGCATGGCGGCCGGCCAACCCAGAGCGGGCCGAGACCGGAACAACCCTTCAGCCACCTGCGATCATCGCCCTTTTGGATTTTGCGGACACACGAAACCTATCCGGCGGGCACGACCGCATTGATTTCCGACCTGCGCCGCCCGGAATCGTACGGCACTCTTGAACCCGCGGTGTTTCGGCTGCTCAGGAGTTCGGCCGAAGCGCGCGGCCGGGTGGTGGACGCGATCCTGAACGAATGGTGGCCTGAAACGCTGCACGGCGATATCCGTGAAGACTTGGGACTGGACCGTCTGGACAGCCGGCGACGACCTCAGCGCGATCAGCAATTTACCATCGAGGTCTTGGAGAACTTCCGATATAGCTGCGCGTTCTGTGGGTTTCACGGATTGCTCAACGGCCAGGCAACGGGCATCGACGCGGGGCATATACACTGGCGGGCCCACCGGGGGCCCAACGTCGTCGAAAACGGCATTGCCGTGTGCAAGTTGCACCATTGGGCGTTCGACAAGGGCATTCTCGGAATCG
>PWXP01000645.1 GCA_003561895.1 Planctomycetaceae bacterium
ACGACCGATCGAAATGGCACACCGAACGGGGCCCCCTGTCGGTCACGGGTGCGAAGTTCATGAACTGGCATCAGCACCGAGGTGGCGGCGGGGCGATCGACCTGGTGATGCACCTGGCCGGGCTTGCCCCGGTGGCGCGATGACTGGCCAGCTCCCGACGCGCCCCGGCGCTCAACTTTTCCCCGCCGGGCTCGCCCGGGCCGCCGCCCCCACCGCCGACCCGCAGGCGCTGCAAGACGTCGAGTTCGAGCTGACCCGCGCGACATGTCGCTGCTCTTCTGGGACGAGGCCGACGCCATGTTCTTCGACCGCGACTCGGCCCGGCACAACTGGGAAATCCGCGACGTGAACGTCCTGCTGCAACAGTTGGAACGGTTCGACGGCGTGTGCATCCTGGCGACCAATCGCAAGGTAGCCTTGGACGGCGCACTCCAGCGCCGCATCGCGCTGAAGATCGACTTCCCGCGCCCCGACCGCGACCATCGCCAACAGATATGGCAGCGCCTCCTCCCGCGCAAGCTCCCGCTCGCCCGCGACGTCGACCTCGATGCCCTCAGCCGCGTGGAGTTCGTCGGCGGCGAGATCAAGAACATCATCCTCAACGCCGCCCGCCTCGCCCTCCAGCGCGACGACGCCGGGTCGGTAACCATGAGCGACTGCGAAGCGGCTGTTCGCATCGAGCAGGAGGGCGGATGGAGCGGGAGGCGGGAGAACAGGATTGGGTTCGGGGTATTAGCCGAGTGGTTGACCCGCTTTCTTGGCTGGGGTATTACGACTCAGTAGGTAAATGTACTAACTCATTTGTGGGGTATTCGAATGGGCCGTCAAGACCACGAACGAAACGTATTCTACCGACTCTTCAACTATCGAAATCGGCCAGACAGAACGTCGGAAGAAGATTTCCTGACCCAAGCGTACGCGACGGTATTGCTGGCGGATACGAAGCGCGCGGCATCCGTTTTGAGCGAACTGTTCGCCATCTCGATTTCGCCGGACTTCACATTGAGCACGCAACGACAGTACGGACCACATCGCCCTGACATGGAGTTCCCGGATGACAACTGGATCATATTCCAGGAGGACAAGGTCTGGTCAGGTTTTGGTGAAGGCCAGTTTACAGGTTACCAACACTGTCTTAGCAAAGTTCCCGGGCCGCCGGAACGCATGGTCGTTTCCTGTACGCACGTTCGTGACGAACCGGAGAAGGATGATGTCACAGAGTCACGCCATATCCGTTGGGTCGATGTCTATCGAGCGTTGAAGAAGCACGACCAAGCAGATCCTGGCACCTCGATCTTGTGGTCCGATTTCATTACTTTTTTGGAGGCGAAGGGCATGGCACCATTCATTGGCGTGACGGCACAGTCGTTTCAGGCATTTGCTGATGTGGTACGTCTTCGGGCGCAACTGCTGCAATTGCTGGATGAATTGCGTGAAGATATTGAAAAGAAATACTGTGTTGGCGTGACTGCCGCACGCCAATCGCCCAACGCGTTGTACTTGGGCAACGTAAACTTCACCGCACAGGGTGACGTTACTATCACCCCGTGGATCGACTTCCGGTTGGATGGTCATATCGATATGGTACTCTATGTGAGTCCCAAGGGGCGTGAACAAGCATTCAAGGACGACGAGCATTGCAGTCGATTGTTTCCGGATGCCGGCTGGGGAAACTATGCAGCCCGATGGGACCTTACACAAATGGTGGATGATGCACCCGGGGGTGATGCAGCGCAGCTACAGAAAGAGCGAGTGATGGCGTGGATTGTGGACACACTAGAACCTGTCGTGCGTCTCGGTCTTCTTCGCCGTAAATGATGAGCGGGGCCAGGTGCGTTGGGCGCGGCACTGCTTGAAAGGGCCTGCACCCGGTGTCCGCCCTCCTGAACATGGACGGCGGCCTGATCGTGCTCGGCGTCGAGAATGACGACACGGTGTCTGGCGTCGAGCCCGAAGCCGTCGAGCGGATCAAGTCGGATATCACGAGCGTGTCGAACAACGCGCAGAAACTCGACCCGCCGTATCGGCTGACCAACTACCACCGGCTACTTTGCCTCAGTTGACGGTCGTTGGACGGTGGTTGTCAACTCTCACCACCGTGGTTATCATCATCGGTCTGTGAACTGCTTGCTGAATTCGAGCGCCGCAGGAGGCGGGCCCGGGGCTTCCCCAACAGCTACGCTCGATTCATCGATCCTGCCGAAAGAATGAGGCAACCATGCTCCCGTGCCTCGCCTAAACCATGACACCAGAAACACTGAGAGAACTGATCCAACAGGGTGAGTCGCTCCGCGTCGAGTTCAAGGGCGAGGAGGGTGGCCCGCTCAGTGACCGCGAACTTGTCGAAGCCTGCGTCTGCTTGGCCAACCAGACGGGCGAAGGGCACTCTTGGTTGATCGTGGGGGTTGAGGACGACGGTCAGGTCACGGGCGCCCATCCGCGGCACGAGGCCGGCACGACCGACTCGCATCGCGTTCAAGCCTTGATCGCCGCGCGCACACGACCTTCCCTCAGTTGCCGCTGCGAGTTGGTCAACCTCCAGCGGCGGGAAGTCCTGCTGATCGAAGTCCCCAGTGTGCGGACGCCGGTGGGAACAACCGACGGCAAGTACGTCCGCCGTTCCCTGGACCGTCGCGGCCGACCCGAGTGCCTGCCCTTCCACTTTCACGAGATGCAATCCTTGCAGGCCAGCCGGGGTTTGCTGGACTACTCTGCACTGGTCTTGCCGGGAGCAGCGTGGGACGACCTCGACCCACTGGAGTTCGAGCGGTTCCGCCGGAGCATCCACGAGAGCCGGGGCCAGGGCGATAGCACCCTGCTCGACCTGCCGGATGTCGAGTTGGCCAAGGCCCTGGGCGCAGTCGAGGCCAACCACCAGGTGCGCGCGGTGCGACTCCTGGGGCTGCTGCTTTTCGGGCGGGAGGAGTCGCTGCGCCGTTTGCTGCCCACGCACGAAGTCGCCTTCCAAGCCATTTCGGAAACGCGAGTCGAGGTCAACGATTTCCTTCGCCAGCCGTTGATTCGTGCGATGGATGATCTCTTAGGCCGGTTCCGCGCCCGCTACCGCGAAGAGGAAATCATGGTGGGGATGTTGCGAGTCGGCGTTCCCGACTACCCGGAGCGGGCCTTTCGGGAAGGTCTGGCCAATGCCTTGATCCATCGCGACTATGCGCGGCTGGGCGCTGTTCACGTGCAGTGGCACACCGACCGCATCGAAATGTCCAGCCCCGGCGGGTTCCCCGAGGGCGTCGGCCTCGACAACCTCCTGGTCACGGCTCCGCGCCCGCGCAATCCGCTGTTGGCCGACGCTTTCAAGCGGGCTGGAATTGTCGAGCGCACCGCCCGCGGGATCGATACGATCTTCTACGAGCAACTCCGCAACGGCCGGC
>PWXP01000293.1 GCA_003561895.1 Planctomycetaceae bacterium
ATGGTGCGACGCCCAGGGACGATCTCTGGGCCGAGTGCGGCTGGTACGGTACGCCGACGACATGGTCCTGCTGGCCCGGTCGGCGGACGAGGCTCGGCAAGCCTGGAACCGACTTCAAGCCCAGTTCGGCGAGCTTCGCCTGGTGGTAAACCAGGAAAAGAGCCGGCTGACCACGGCCGAAGACGGGTTCACATTCCTGGGTTTCGACTTTCGGAAACGGCGGCGGTTGTACCTCTGGCCTTGTCAGAAGGCCCAGCGGAACATCGCGCACCGGGTCCGGAAGACCGTACGTTCCTTCCGTAGCTCTGAACGGCTCGACGTGGTGATCCGGAAACTCAACCGTGTCCTGAATGGGTGGTGTACCTATTTTCGGGTCGGTAATAGCAACCGGGTCTTCCATGAGGTCGATTGGATGGTACGGAGTGAGCTTCAACTATGGCTCCGCCGCAAGCATGCCTGCTCGTGGCGGTCAGCCAAAGGCCGCTGCCACTATCGATTCCTCCATCAGCGTTGTCGGCTGTATCGTATGGTAGGCAAGGTCAGCCACCTGGAGGAACTATGACGCATGCTGCCGGAAGAAGGTTGTCGGAGAGCCGGATGCGGGAAAACCGCACGTCCCGTTCGATGAGGAGGTGCAGGAAACGCGCCGCACGGCAACGCGCCTGTGCTCTACTCTACGCCGGTCACCGGCAGGGGGGGGCGGCGCTGCGCCGTGGGGTCGATGAGTCCCTGGTGGGGATGGACGGAACAGGAGTCAACCGAGATAACGGTGTGCAATCCATGTCGGGGAGTTGACTTTGTGGCAGGGGATGGTAAAATGTTGCAAGAGGTATACGAATGCGACGAGCAGACGAGATGGCGGTTTCCCGCTTGCGGGCGTTCGAGGAACGCTGCCGCCAAAAAGGTCTGCCCGTAACTGTGCAACGCCGGACCATCCTGGAAGAGGTACTGCGGCGCGACGACCATCCCACGGCTGACGACGTGTACGAGGCGGTCCGGGCCCGCCTTCCACAGCTTTCGCGCACAACCGTATACCGCGTGCTCGAAACCTTCGTGTACATGGGCTTGGTCCGGCGACTCCGGCAAACGAAAGCGGCCCGATTTGACCGCAACATCGACCGCCACCACCACCTGGTGTGCTCGCGTTGCGGAAAGGTGATCGACCTGGAAGACCGGACCCTCGACCAATTGCCCCTGCCGAAGCGAAAGCTGCAAGGATTCATCATCGAAGAGTTTTCCGTTCGTTTTTCGGGAACCTGCTCGGACTGCCAGCAACCAAAGGAGTAGCGCGATGGCTCGATACGAGTGCTCCGTTTGCGGTTACACGTACGATGAAGATCAGGAAGGGGCTTCCTGGGAAAGCCTGCCCGACGACTGGGGTGCCCCCAGTGTGGTTTCGCCAAGCCCCTCTTTAGCAGCACGCGAGAGGAAACATTCGGAGGCGACGCCGACGAAGCCGCGGAGCAGTCCGCAGTTCAGCCCGGTAAAGCGCCCGGTGTGTGGTGCGCCCAAGGCACGGTTTCAAGAGGTAGCGTAAGTGTGAGTATTGTTTCCCCGGCGTTGCTTCGGTCCGCCCGGATCCCAGGAATGTCGGGAAAGTCCCTTGTTCCCCTACTGTGAGGAGTTTGAAAATGATACGACGTTTAGTTTCCACCCTGTTGGCTGGACTGCTTTGCGCGGCGATGGCGTTCACAGCCGCGCTGGCCGATCAGCCCGAGACCCTGACCCGCGACAGCGGAGCGCCGGTCGGCGACAATCAGAACTCGATGACCGCGGGTCCCAAAGGCCCGGTGCTGTTGCAGGACACGCACCTGATCGAAAAGCTGCAGCGGTTCGACCGCGAGCGCATTCCCGAGCGTGTGGTTCATGCCCGCGGCACGGCGGCCTTCGGCGAGTTTGTCAGTTCGGGGGACCACTCCGATTTGACCCGGGCTGCACTGCTGTCGGCGGAGGGTAAGAAGACGCCCGTTCTGGTCAGCTTTTCGACGGTCATCCACCCCGCAGGCTCGCCGGAAACGCTGCGCGACCCGCGCGGCTTCGCGGTGAAGTTCTACACCGAAGAAGGCAACTGGGACCTGGTGGGCAACAATTTGCCGGTGTTCTTCATTCGCGATGCGATGAAGTTTCCCGACATGGTCCATTCGTTGAAGCCCTCGCCCGTGACAAACCTCCAGGACCCGAACCGGTTCTTCGACTTCTTCAGCCACCAGCCCGAGTCGACGCACATGCTCACGCAGTTGTACACCGACCTCGGCACGCCGGCCAGCTATCGGAAGATGGACGGCAACGGCGTCCATGCGTTCAAGATGGTCAACGCCAAGGGCGATGTGAAGTACGTGAAGTTCCAGTGGCGCAGCCGTCAGGGCATTGAGAACCTTGACCTGGACCAGGTCCGCGAGGTACAGGGGCAAAACTTCAACCACCTGACCCAGGATTTGTACGAAGCCATCGAAGCCGGCGACTTCCCAAGCTGGGACCTGCTGGTTCAGGTCAAGAGTCCCGAAACCCTAGACGATTTCGATTATGATCCGCTGGACGCGACCAAGATCTGGCCCGATGTGCCGTTCCGCAAGTTGGGTACGATGACGCTCAATGCGGTGCCGAACAACTTTTTCCAGGTGACGGAGCAGGCTGCTTTCGCGCCGTCGCGCATGGTACCGGGTATCGAAGCGTCGGAGGACCGTCTGCTGCAGGGGCGATTGTTCTCGTATGCCGACACCCAGTTCCACCGCCTGGGACCGAATAACCAGCAGCTCCCGGTCAATCGGCCGCACAGCGCCGTGCGCAACCACAACCAGGACGGGTTCATGAGTATGATCGAGCGGACCGGTGACGTGAACTACGAGCCCAGCCGCAAGCTGGCCCTGGCCGAAGACACGCAGCATCGCCAGGTCCCCCTGGCGCTCAGCGGCGAAACGCAGCAACGGGGCATAGAGCGCACCCGCAATTTCAGCCAGGCCGGCGAGTTTTACCGCAGCTTGGACGAAACCGGGCGGGCGAACCTGATCCGCAACCTTGCGGCCGACCTCGGCCAGGTCAAGGATCATGAAACCAAGCACATCATGTTGAGCTACTTCTACAAGGCCGACGCCGGCTACGGCCGCCTGATCACCCAAGCGGTGGACGGCGACCTGGCCGTTGTCAGAGGCTTGGCTGCCAAGCTCAGCGACTGATGCAATAGCGCCGCGGGGGCGCCCTGCGTGCCCGCGGCTTCCCCCACTAAGGCGTCGTAAAACAATTAACTACCGGAATTGATATGGTTGTAACCTCCACATCGCGTTAGTTTGCGCAGTTTAGGATAGCGCGCAGCCGTGTTTTGTAGGGGTACAACTCACGTTGTTCAGTTTCGATTCGATGGGTGTGGAATGCCCCCCAGTC
>PWXP01000364.1 GCA_003561895.1 Planctomycetaceae bacterium
ACCAAACATCGCACCCGGACCAGGATGGTCAGCCTGGAAAGGCTGACGTACGGGGGCCGGTGGAACTCAGCGGCGACGCGCGGGAGGCGTTGCTGCGGGCGGCCACCGGGCTGACCTGCAATGAGGCACTGTTGGCCCTGCGCAGCGCGGCTGCCCGCGACGGCGGGCTGTCCGCGTCGGCCATCCGCGCGGTGGCCGAGTCGAAAACGCAGGTGATCCGCAAGTCGGGCATTCTGGAGTACTACCACCAGTCGGAATCGTTCGCCGACGTGGGCGGGCTCGGCAGCCTGCTGGGCTGGTTCAAGACGCGGGCCGCCGCATTCGCGAACACGGCCCGATACGCCGGGCTGCCCATGCCGAAGGGCGTGCTCCTGGTGGGCGTGCCCGGCTGTGGCAAGAGCCTCTCGGCCCGGGCGCTGGCCGGCGCCTGGGGCGTGCCCCTGTTGCGGCTCGACGTGGGCCGGATCTTCGGCTCCTACGTGGGCCAGTCGGAGGCGAACCTGCGCATGGCTATCCAAACGGCCGAGGCCGTCAGCCCGTGCATCCTCTGGATCGACGAGGTGGAGAAGGGCTTCTCCGGCGTGCAGGGCCAGGGCGGCGGCGGGGTTGCCGCCCGCGTGTTCGGAACGTTCCTCAATTGGCTCCAGGACAAGCGGAGCCCCGTGTTCGTGGTGGCCACGGCCAACGACCTTAGCGGCATCCCACCGGAATTCCTCCGCCAGGGCCGCTTTGACGACATCTTCTTCGTCGGGCTGCCCGGGCCGGAGTCGCGCCGGGCCATCTTCGACATCCACTTGACCAAACGCAAACGCAGCGCCGCTGGTTTCGACATGCAGTCGCTGGCCGACGCGACCGAGGGCTTCTCGGGCGCCGAGATCGAGCAGGTGATCATCGCCGGGCTGTTCACCGCCTTCGACGCCCAGCGCGACCTGGAAACCGCCGACATCGCCGCAGCCGCCCACGAGACCCACCCCCTCTCGCGCAGCCGCGCCCGCGAAATCGCCCACCTGACCGCCTGGGCCCAACAGAATGCCAAGCAGGCAAACTGAAGGAGACGGCCATGAACGACGCAGTTGACCACAGCGACGCCTCGCTACCGACGGTCACGCCGGCCGATTTTCCGCTTCACGAGTGGCTGGGTGGAATCGAGCCGCTGGTGAAGAATGAAAAGGACGGCTCGATCCTGCTTTTGGTTCCCGGGGGGAAGTTCCTGGCGGGCGACGACAAGTTCGAGGTGGAACTACCGCCGTACTACCTGGGGCTGACGGCGGTGACGAACGCGCAGTACAAGCGGTTTGTGGACGCCACGGGGCACCGGCCACCGGACAAGACAGACTACGGCAACCCGGTATGGAGTGGTAACAGCTTTCCGTCGGAGAAGGCGGACCATCCGGTGGCGTGCGTCAGTTGGAAAGATGCGCAGGCGTACTGCCAGTGGGCGGGGTTGCGTTTGCCGAGCGAGCTGGAATGGGAGAAGGCGGCCCGCGGCACCGATGGCCGCGAGTACCCGTGGGGCGATGGGTGGGACCAGAACAAATGCCGCAACGACCGGAACAAGGGCAGCGAGACGACCTGCGGGGTGTGGAGTTATACGGAGGGATGCAGCATATGGGGGCATTACCAGATGAGCGGGAACGTTTGGGAGTGGTGCGCGGACGTGTACGAGAGCGGCGCGTACGACCGTTATAAACGCGGCGACTTGACCCTGCCCGCGGGTGGTGACGGCGCGTCCCGTGTGTTGCGGGGCGGGTCGTGCCGCAGCGACCTTCCCGACTACTTCCGGTGTGCGGACCGCAACTACGTCCTCCCGGACCGCCGCGTCAACGGCGGCAGCGGTTTTCGCGTTGCCAGGACTCTTACCCCTTGAACCTTTACTCCTTTACCCCTTTCGCCCGTGAGTGCAACGAGCGGGCGCGCGATTTTGAAAACGTACGTCAGGCTTTCCAGCCTGACAACGCTCTCGGCACCCGAATGACTCAGCACGAATGGACGAAGAGTCAGCCTGGAAAGGCTGACGTACTGTGCCCATGAACCTTCGCCTGCACGCATTCGAGCCGGCCAGCCGGGCCAACGGGCCGGGCCTCCGCGCCGTGGTCTGGTTCCAGGGCTGCACGCTCGGGTGCCCGGGCTGCTTCAACCCGGCCACCCACGACCTGCGTGGGGGCTCTGAGTCCGACACCGTTTGCCTCGCCGCCGAGATCCTTGCATCGGCCCCGCAAATCGACGGCATCTCCATTTCCGGCGGCGAACCCTTCCAACAGCCCGACGCCCTGCTCGATCTGCTCACACGGTTGGCCGGCTCCGGACTCTCCCGGCTGGTGTTCACCGGCTACACGCTGGACGAGATCCACAGGTGCCGGCTCGGTCCTGAGATTCTGCGGCACCTCGACGTCCTCATTGCCGGCCGCTACGACGCCTCGCAACGCGTCGCCAAGGGGCTTCTCGGCTCGTCCAATCAGCAGATCCACCTGCTTACCGGCCGTCACAACCTGGCCGAACTGGCCGCAGCGCCGCCGCGCGAGTTGATTCTCCACCGCGACGGCACTATAACGGGCAGTGGCATCCACCCCTGGCGCCACCTGACGGACTGAAGCATGCCGGCCGCCGTGATCGGGCCCGCACATCACCCGATGGGGTCGGCGGGCCAGGGGTCGGGCTGCACTTCGCCCAGCTTCGAGGGCGGGTGGCGGCCGCCCATGATGGGGCGGGAACGGTCTTTCTGCCGGTAGCCGAACCGGACGCACGCGCGAGCGCGTCCCCATCTCCGAAATCCGATCTTCCAGGTCCGGCAAAGGATGCTACGCTTGAATGAACCGGCAACGGCCGTTTCGCCCGACTCCGCCGGGCGGGCCGTACCCCCCGCAATCCGACCAGTCTGCTCCGAATTCGCCGGGTATACCCCGCCCCACGCCATGCACTGCGGCCGTTTCACGTACCTGTTGCCCCTGCTGATGAGCCTCCTGTCGCCGGGCCCTTCCGCCGGCCTCGCCGGGGGGCAGTTGGAACTCATCGTCGTCGATGGCGCCACCGGCCAGCCGATCGCCTGCCGAATGCACCTGCGCGACGCGCGCGGCCGCACCCGGCGACCCACCGACCGCACGCTGCCGTTCTGGCACGACCATTTCGTCCTGCCGGGCAAAACGGTGCTGCGCCTGCCGCCGGGCAACTATGAGTTCTAAAGAGACCCGAACATGCTCAAGACCTATTACCCAGACCCGAAAAACCATCCCTCGACCGGAGTTCCCGCCCCCCGGCGGGCCCGAGCCAGTTGGACCGGCATCCTCCAGCTCAGTCTGTTGGCCGTGCCGGTGAAAGCCTATCCGGCCGTCAGCACGACCGACACCATCCGCTTCAACCAGTTGCACGCCC
>PWXP01000337.1 GCA_003561895.1 Planctomycetaceae bacterium
AGCAACCAGCAACCAGCAACCAGCAACCAGCAACCAGCAACCAACGCCGGGGAATGACGAATGTCGAAAGCCAAATGACGAAGGAAATCCAAAATCCAAAACCTCCGGGTCTGACACCTGACACCTGACACCTGTCACCTCTGCACCAACCCCCGCAAACCCTCTGTCGCGGCCGGCCATGTGTAGTGCTGCTCGACCATCCGGCGGCCGGCCGCGCCAAGGCCGTCGCGCAACGCCGGGTTGCCGATCGCGCGGACCAGTTGTTGGGCGAACTCGGCCGCCGAGTGCCCCAGGAGCACATTCCGTTCGGGCTCGGCCCGCACGCCCTGGCACGCCAGCGGCGTGGCGACGACGGCCGCGCCGGCGGCCCACGCCTCGAGCAGCTTGTTCTTGATGCCCGTGCCCGACTGCATGGGAACGGCCACGGCCGCGGCGTCCCACAGGTACGGCCGAAGGTCGGCCACCGCCCCGGTCACCTCGACGCGGTCGCCCGCCAGCGACCGGACCGCCGGCGTCGGCTCCGCGCCCACAAGGCGGACGCGGGCGTCCGGCCGTTGTGCCCACACGAGCGGCGCCACGTCGCGCACCAGGAACGTCGCGGCCCGCTCGTTATTCGAGTTCGCCATGTTGCCGGTGAAAACGACCCGCGGAGGCGGTGTACCCGGCGGTGCGGCCGGTGACGCCGGCCGGGCGAAATAGGTCGCATCGACCCCGTTCGGCACACACTCCACGCGCGCGCCCGGATGGCGCCGGCGGAAGCAGTCGCAGTCGGTGTCGCTGACGAACGTTACGGCCCCCACACGGGTGGCGAACCGCCGTTCGTATCGCCGCTGTCCGAGCCGGTTCTTGACCGCGCGAAGCCACGGGCGCCAACCCGCCGGGTGCTCCCTCCGGCGTCGGTACTCCAGCACGGTGTCGTCGATCAGGTCGGCAACGACCGCCCGCGCTCGGGCGGCCTCGGGGGCGTATTGCATCATGCGGGCGCCGGACAGCACCACCGCGTCGAACCGCCCGGCGGCCTGCGCCACCGCGGCGGCCAGTGCAGGGTCGAACGCATACGGCGCCAAGGGCGCCCGCCCCCGGCCGCGCTCGACGGGCACTCCGGTAACCGCCGGCAACACGCTCACGCCCGCGCCGGTGTAGGCGGCCCGGGCTTCCGCGCTGCCGCCGTACGAGAGCACTGCGGCAACGTCGCCGGCGGCCGCAAGCGTCCGCGCTAGATGATAGACCCTCAGCCACTGCCCGTCGGCAAGCGGCCATGGAAAACGCGCTGTTGCGAAAAGCCAATTCATGCCGTTGCACCGGCACATTCCTCCACCGCCCGGCAGAATCGCCGCACGCAGCGGTCCCAAGTAAACGCGCGCACGCGCTCGGCGCCGCGAACTGCCAGCGCGGCGCGCACCGTATCGTCGCTTAGGAGCAAACGTAACCCCCGGGCAATGGACTCGACGGAACGGGGATCGACATAATGAACGGCCTCGCCGGCAACTTCAGGAATGGATGTCTCGCGGCTGGTCAACACAGGCGTGTGGCACGCGAATGCGTCCAGCACAGGCAAGCCGAACCCCTCGCTGAGTGACGGATAGCACAGCAGTTCGGCGCCCGCCAGTAACACCGTTAAGTCGGGCTCGGACACGTAGCCGGCAAGCACGCACCGTCTATCCCGAATACAGCCGGCGAACTCGCCCGACAACCGGGCAAGGAGTGGGTTCTGCATTCCAACCACGAGGAGCACCGCACCGGCGGCGTCGGCCGGGCCAAGCGACGCCCATGCTTGGAGCATGCGCCGCGTATTCTTCCGGGGATCGTTGCCGCCGAAGGCCAGCACATAGGGGCGACCGGCGTCGAGGCCGCAATGGGTCAACGCGTCATTCAAACGCCGACAATCGGGCTCGGGGCGGCAATTCGGATGTGGCGCCCACGGGTGTACGATGATCTTTCCGGCGGACACGCCGAAGGTTTCCATGATTTGCCGCTTGCTGTACTCGCTTGGCGTCGTGATGCGCCGCGCCGCCCTTGCCGCGCGCGCAACCACGGCGCCCCAGCGGGCCGACTCCGCCGACGCGAATTCCCGCTGCAGGGGAATCAGGTCGTGCACAGTCAACAGCAGCGGCGAGAGCGGAAGCGGCGGGGCGGTGTTCGCCGGGCAGTGCAACAGTGCGGCGCTGGCCGCGCGGGCGGCCAGAGGAAGCCGCACGCGCTCCCACAGCGCCCAGCGGTCGCCCCGCATTTCGATGCGCCGCGTCTCGATGCTCGGCGGCCACGCGCCGCCCGCAGGCGAACCGCGATGGTAAAGCACGATATGCCAATGCGGGCGCACCGCGGCCACGCGCCGGTACAGCTCCGCAAAACACTTGCCCGTACCGCGCGGTGCGGGAGTGCATATTGTTCTGGCATCAACAGCTACTCGTAACGCGGTCACTGCTTCTCAAACACCGCATCGATACCCATGGCCGCGGGCAACCGCGCGAACAAGCGACTCTCAAAGTAGCTGAGAGACTCCAGCAGTGCGACAAGTCGCCACGTGGGCGCGTTGGCAAGGGCCTTTTCGAACCAACTCGCACGACCTGACTCGTCCTTCTGGCGACACCATTTCTTATAAAACACGAGGAAATCGGTTATCTGGCCAATCAGGTGGTACTGGTACCGCACCATGGTGCAACGCAGGCCGGCGCCCGCCGCAAGTGCGAGAACCTGCCGATGGGTGAACCGTTGAATGTGCCCGATCAAATCGCGTTTCAGGTTATGACCGATTCTCAACTTCCATGCGAGCCAGTGCAGCATGAGCGGTTGCCCTTCGCATGGGCAGTGGAGCAGTAGGCGGCCCCCGCCGCGCAAGACGCGCGCCACGTCGCGCAACAGCATATCAGGCCGATCAACGTGCTCAAGCACGTCGAGCACTAACACAACGTCGAACTCGGCATCAGCATACGGAAGAGCTTCGGTCATGCACCGATACTCCACCGCGAGACCTACTGCGCGTGCGCGCTGCAGGTGGACGGCGCTGACGTCGCAGCCATGGACCTCTGCCGCTGGAAAGGTCCTCTTGAGCGTTCTTGTCAGCGCGCCCTCGCCACAACCGCAATCGAGGATGCGAGCCGGAACCGGCGGCCCCATTGCTGCAACTGCACGTTGCGCTTTCAGCGAACGCAGGGTTCGCTGCCGAAGGTCGAGAAACGGTTCCGTCGCAAATCGTACTTGTTGGTAATCAACCATTGCTGGGCAGGCACTCTACCACCTTTTCCGCACTTCTCGTCTTCGATTTCTCTGAGTTTCCACACCCGGTTTGATTACTGGCCGTAGGTGTTGGCGGGAAGCGCAAGGAGCTTGAGGATACGACGTTGGAGAGGTGTGA
>PWXP01000529.1 GCA_003561895.1 Planctomycetaceae bacterium
ACTCCGCGACCGCCTGACCGAGTTGCAGCACGACCACACCGACTTCGTGGTGGCCACCCTGCACGCGCACCTCACGCACGACCTGTGCCTGGAGGTCATCGTGCTGCGCGGCCCCGCCGCCGCGCTTCGCGAAATCGCCGCGCACCTGAAGGGCCTCAAAGGCATCTACCAGGGTGAACTGGTTATGGCCAGCGCGGAACTCGACGCCGAGCAGCACGAATAGGCCGGATTATTCCCTTGTGGCCAACGCCTATTGCACGCCGCCCTTTGGGCACAACATGTAGGGCACACCCAGTAGGCCGGGTACAATATGTACGGGCAACGCGCGTAGGCCACAAGGAACGATCGCGCGTCCCGCCACCCCAACCCCCGGAGAGACAACCATGACCATGCACCGTGTTTTCCGCCGCAGCTTCTTGTTCCTGGCCTCGCTTGCCTTGGCGCTTTCAATCGGCACGGCCGCCCAGGCTGCGACGGGCGCGACGGAACGGCCCGTGTTCAGCGGGCGGTATCCTCACCTGGCCGTTTACAACCAGGGCGGCGAATGCGGCATCGGGGCGGTGGTGCCGTGGGCCGGCCGGCTGTGGTACATCACGTACTCGCCGCATTTTCCCGCCGGCAGCGACGACAAGCTTTATGAAATCGACGCCGACTTGAACATAACCATCCGCCCCGAGAGCATCGGCGGCACGCCGGCCAACCGGCTGGTCCACCGCCAGTCGAACCAGTTGTTCATCGGGCCCTACGCCATCGACGCAGAGCGGAACGTCCGCGCCATCCCGTATAGCGAAATGTTCGGCCGGCACACCGCCACCGCCCGGCACCTGGCCGACCCGGCGGGCAAGGTGCTCTACTTCGACATGGAAGGGCTGATCTACGAGGTCGACGTGGAAACGCTCGACGTGAACTTGCTCTATCGCCGCGCGGTGCCCGGCTGGCACGCCAAGGGGGCGTACACCTCGCAAGGCCGCTTCGTCGTGGCCAACAACGGCGAGCGCGCCGCCGGCAGCGTCAATAAGTTCAAGCCGTTCGAGTACCAGATCGATCCCGAGCGGACCAGTCCCGAAGACGCCGGCGCCCTGGCCGAATGGGACGGCAACGAGTGGCGCCTGATCCGCCGCCGCCAGTTCACCGAGGTGACCGGGCCGGGCGGCATCTACGGCGCGCCGGACGACGACAGCCCCCTGTGGGCGATGGGCTGGGACAAGCGGTCGCTGATGCTCATGCTGCTCGACCGCGGCCGGTGGCACGAGTTCCGCCTGCCCAAGGCCGATTACTCGTACGACGGGCATCACGGCTGGCACACCGAGTGGCCCCGCATCCGCCAGGTGGTGCCGGCCGAGGGCAATCAGCCGCCGAAGCTGCTGGCCAACAAGCACGGCGGATGGTTCGACTTCCCCGTGGGCTTCCGCGCCGACGACGCCTCCGGCCTGCGGCCGGTCGGCTCGTACCTGAAGATTACCGGCGACTTCACCGACTACGACGGCCGCATCGCGTTCGCCTGCGACGACGCCGCGAGGTCGCACTTCCTGGCCGGCTTCGGCCTGCACGACAACATGAACCTGGTGGGCCAGTCGAACTCGAACCTCTGGTTCGCCACGTGGGACGAACTGCACACCAAGGGCCGGCCCCTCGGCTGGGGCGGCTGGTGGAGTGACGACGAGGTTGCGGCCGGCGAGCCGTCGGTTCCCTTCCTGTTCCACGGCTATAAGCAGCGGGTACTGCACCTGGCCCATCGCGCCGACCACGAGGTGACCTTCACGCTGGAGACATCCGACGGCCGGGGCGAATGGCGCCCGCTGGGCGACGTCATCGTGCCGGCTGAAGGCTATAAGTTCGAGGTCTTCCCGCCCGACACTCCGGGCCAATGGATTCGCGCCACGCTCGACCGCGATGCAATGGGCGTGACGGCCTACTTCCACTACGGCCCCTCGCAGGGCGCCCGCACTGACCCGGCCATGTTCGCCTCGCTGGCCGAGGTCGACAGCCCCGCGGCGCACAGCGTGGGCGTGGTGCGCGGGCGGGGGGCGAACCTGGGTACGCTCCATATGCTGGCCACGAACCTCGACGCCGAGGGGAACGCCTCCGACGCCCGCGTGTATGAAATCGGCCTCGACATGCAGCTCCAACACGTCGACGACCCGGCACAGGCGAAGTACATCGAGGAGCGGGCGGCGCCCCGCGGGCCGGAGTACTCGATCGACGGCAACTCGGTGCTCGTCGTAGAAGCGAAGAACCGCTTCCGCCTGCCCATCGGCCATGCCGACGCGAAGAATCATACGCCGGCCGGGTATGTGCGGGCCGTGCGCGAACTGGTCACCGAGCGGGCGATCCTCAACGCCGCGGGAACCCTGTACATGCTGCCTCGCATCAGTTCCGGCGGGGTGCGGGCGCTGAAACCGATTGCCACGCACAACAAGCGCATCTTCGACCTGTGCTCCTGGCGCGGCATGACGGTCATTTCCGGCGTGCGCGACGATGCCGACGCCAACGACTGCCCTCACCTGGTCCGCAGCGACGACGGCAAGGTGGGCCTCTGGTTCGGCGATATCGACGACCTGTGGAACCTGGGCAAGCCCACCGGCACGGGCGGGCCGTGGCACGAATCGGCCGTCCAGGCCGGCCGGCCCAGCGACCCCTACCTGATGACCGGCTACGACCGCAAGACGCTCACCCTCGGCCACGGCAGCGAGCAACCGGTGACGGTGACCGTCGAGGTGGACGTGACGGCCGATAGACGCTATGTTGAATACGGGCGGTTCGAGGTGGCGCCGGGCGAATCGTTTGTCCATACGTTCCCCGCCGGCTACGCCGCCCATTGGGTCCGCCTGACCGCTGACCGCGACACGACGGCCACCGCCACGTTCGTGTACGAGTGACCTCGGGCTCCCCACCGTCCGCGTGAAAACGAGGAGGCAATCATGCGCATAGCCGCGGCGATGGCGATGATCGGGAGCCTAGTGGTAGCCGGCGCCGACGGCGGGAAAGCTGGAGTTTGGTTGGAGGGGAACTGCCGCGCCGAGCGCATGGACGCCCTGGTGCGCTACTGCGCGGCCACGCGGCGAGCGGTCGCTGAAGGAAGGGATGGCCTTCTGGACGGCAGCGGCTTCCTGGCCGCCGAAACGTGGCCCGACCTCCGCGGCGCCGAAGGGCTCGACGCCAAGGAGGTCCGGCGCAATCTCGACGAGTACAACGCGCCGATCTATTTCACGACCGACCTGATGGCCGTCCGCATGCTGGCCGAGTTCGCCCGCGACGCCGAAATGAAGCGGCGCGCGAGCCGCAATACGACTGCGACGTGCTCTGGTGCCACGCGCGGCGCAACGCGTGGATTCTGGAGACCTCCGAGCCGGAGCCTGGAGTATGCGGGGGAAACGCTCATATACGATTTCGACACGTGGCGGCGGCGAGAGCCCGGTCGAGCCGCGGGCCGCCGCCCGGACGCAGCCGCGGCCACCAGGCAGGCCCGTTCCACTAGCCAAGTACGATGAGGGGTGTTATGGACCAATCCATAGGGAGGACCAACGATGAGTGGATTCCTTGAACTGGCGGCGCGACGGCGAAGCGTGCGGGTTTATGCCGACCGGCCGGTCGAGCAGGAGAAGATCCTGCGCTGTTTGGAGGCCGCCCGGCTTGCGCCGTCGGCCTGCAACGCGCAGCCGTGGCGGTTCATCGTGGTGGACGACCCGGAACTGAAGGACCGCGTCGCCTCGCGCACCTCCGGGGGCGTCGTGCCGATGAACTACTTCACCCGGCAGGCGCCGGTACACGTGGTGTTGGTCCTGGAGCCGGCCAACGTCACCTCGCGGCTCGGTTCCGCCGTGAAGGGCAAGTCGTTTCCGCTGATCGACGTCGGCATCGCCGCCGAACACTTCTGCCTTCAGGCGGCGGAGGAGGGGCTGGGGACCTGCATCCTTGGCTGGTTCGACGAGCGCGGCATCCGTTCGCTCCTGGGCATTCCCCGGCGGAGCCGCCCCCTGCTGGTGCTCACCCTGGGCTACCCGGCCGACGCGCCGGACCGGCCCAAGAACCGCAAGCCCTTGGAAGACATTGCGTCGTGGAACGGCTACAATTGGCAGCGTGCCATCGACCAGAAGAAATGACTATTGAGGGGCGCCGCCCATGCTCACATTCTCCGCAGCGCTGTATGTGAGCGAGTGGGTGCTCCGGATCGTCATGCTCCTGGTGGTCACCCGGCGCCGCGAGCCCGCCTCGGCCATGGCCTGGCTGCTGGTGATCTTTTTCATCCCCTGGGTCGGGCTGATTCTGTACTGGCTGGTGGGCGAGAACCGGCTGCCGCGGAAGCGCATTGAAGCCCGCGAACACGCCCGCGACCGCCTCCGCGAGGTGGCGAGCCGGTTCGAGGGGCACCCGAACGTCGTCCGCCCGGAACTGGTGCCCGAGGCCTCCGTGGCCGTCGCGCTGGCCGAGCGGCTGGGCGACATGCCGATCCTGGGCGGGAACGCGGCCACCCTGATTACCGACACCGACGAGCTGATCGACCGCCTTATCGCCGATATCGACGCGGCCCGGAACCACGTCCATCTGCTCTTCTACATTTACGCGAGCGACGCCACCGGCCGGCGGGTTGCCGAGGCGCTGCGCCGCGCCGCCGGGCGGGGCGTCGCCTGCCGCGTGCTGGTCGACGCGGTGGGCTCCCGGCGCATGCTCAAGCGGCTTGCCCCCGAGTTGATCGGCCACGGCGTCGAGGTGTGCGCCGCGCTGCCGGTCGGACTATTCCGGCGGCGGATGGCGCGGATCGACCTGCGGAACCACCGGAAGATCGCCGTCATCGACGGGCGCGTGGGATACGCCGGCTCGCAGAACATCGTCGCGGCCGACTACGGCCACAAGGACTTGGCCTGGGACGACATGATGGTCCGGATCACCGGCCCCAGCGTGCTGGAACTCCAGGCGGTGTTCTTAATCGACTGGCACTCGGAATCGGGGGCGTTCCCGGACGACGACGGGATCTTCCCCGTTCCCGAAGTGACCGGTGCGGTTCCGGTCCAGGCCATCCCCAGCGGGCCGACCTTTGCCACGAAGAACTTCCAGCGCCTGGTGGTTGCCGCCCTGTACACGGCCCGGCAGCACGTTATCATCACGCCCCCCTACTTCGTTCCCGACCAGCCGCTCATGCAGGCGCTCGAAGTGGCGGTGCTGCGCGGCGTTCGGGTCGACCTGATCGTCCCGCGGCGCTCCGACCAGCGAATTGTGGGCGCGGCCTCGCGCGCGTACTACGACGACGTGCTCGACGCCGGCGTTCACCTCCACCTGTACGACCGGGGGCTGCTCCACGCCAAGACGATCAGCATTGACGACAGCTTCGCGATCATCGGGTCGGACAACCTGGACATCCGTTCGTTCGAATTGAACTTCGAGATCAGCCTGCTGTTCTACTGCCGCGAGGTTGCCGAACAGTTGCGCGCCCGGCAGCAGGAATACCTGGAGGGATCGTTCGAGTTAACCGCCGAGCGCTGGGCCCAAAACCCGGTCTGGAAGCGCCTCGTCTACGACGTGGCGAAGCTCATGAGCCCGCTAGTATGATCGGCCGCCGGGGGCGCCCGGCGCGGGTTTTCCCCGGCGCCCGCCATGCCGTAGTCCCCGTAGGATGGACATTCGTGTCCGTCGGTTCCGAGACGGACAAGAATGTCCATCCTACGTGGGAAACAACGCGTTTCCACCGCCGGCCCGACAGACGCGTGATGCCCCTCCAGCGATGTTTGCAATGCCCCCCCACGAGGCGGCCGGCGCCTTGACCGCGACCGCTGTCGAAACGATAATGGGGAGTGATTGGGAGCCGGAATCCCTATCTGCCTGACCGTCCCTTTTTCGGCGGCTGGTTGCACCGCGCTGCCTGCAAGGTATAAGATAGTACGCGCATGGCGGGTTTGGGCGCAAGGGGCGCCTACCCACCTTCCAACCCGCCAAAACATCCCCCCTGTAGACCGAGGAGAGAGACCCATGAAAACGCTTCACTGGACTGTTCGCATCGCCATTGCCACAGCCGTACTGGGAATGATTGCCGCGCCGGCGGCCCGCGCCGACCAGCCCGAGGAGGACTTCGTCTCGATGTTCGACGGCGAGTCGCTCGACGGTTGGGCCGGCGACCCGCAGTTCTGGCACGTCGACGACGGTGCGATCGTCGGCCAGACCACGCCCGAGCGGCGCACGCCGGGCAACACGTTCCTGATTTGGGAAGGAGGTGAGCCGGCCGACTTCGAGTTGAAATTCCAGTATCGCATCGACACCGACTGGGCGAACTCGGGCGTACAGGTGCGCTCCCGACGGCTGAACGACTACCGAGTGGGCGGCTACCAGCCCGACATCGCCACCGAGGGCTGGATTACCGGCATTATGTTCGAAGAACGCGGGCGCGGCGTTCTCGCCCGCCGGGGGCAGAAGGTCGTCATCGACGCCGACGGCCAGCGGCAGACCGAGCGGTTTGCTGAAGAGGACGCCTTGGGCGAGCGCATCCGGCCGCGCGATTGGAACGACTACCACGTGATCGCCGAGGGCAACCGCATCGTGACGAAGATCAACGGCGTGAAGATGCACGAAGTGATCGACGATGCCCCCGAGGCCCGCTCCAGCGGCGTCATCGCCTTCCAGCTCCACTCCGGCCCGCCCATGACCATCCGCTTCCGAGACATCCGGGTCCGATTACTTCGACGTCCATGAACGGGCTCGGCTATTGGGGAACCAGCAGCGCCAGATCGCCGGTCTTGTGACCGACCGGGCTGGAGTTCGCGCTTCAGCGTGTTGATGACCGCAAAGGAGCGGTTTGAACGCTGAACCGTGAACTCTGGTGGGGCGACAGGTTGGCCGCTACAACCCCCTTCCTACAAGCGGGTTGGCGTTCCCGCCGGCAGTGGGGGGCCATCGGTTCGCTCCTTTCGGCTTACCGCGGCGAGGGGCTGGATGGCCGCCAGTTGGTGTTGGCGCCGCGGCGCGGCGGATCGTTGTCGAGCCGGGCAACGCCGCCCACCGAGCCCGCCGTCGGCATGGGCCGCGGCACCGGCGCCAGCGCCCCGGTCGGCGCCGGGACGGCCGCCGTGGCCGTAGACGGCGCCGACACGCCCGAACCGCTCACCGCCACCCGGCTGATGATCTCCTCGGGCACCATCCGCCGCACCGTGACGGCCGTCTCGGATGTCTCCGTCTGCGGTACCCAGCGGCTGAGCGTAACCGGTTGCTCGATCGTTTCCGTGCGTGCTTCCCAGCGGAGGCGGGTAGTGGGCCGGTACGCAAGATAGGGCTGCACCAACGGGTTCCACCGCCCTACCCAAACCGCCTCGTATCCATGCTCCGTTACCGGCGACCACCACGTCCGCGTCGTCTCGCGCACTTCGGTTACTTGTTCCTGCCGGTAGACGGTTCGGGTGGAAGGCCGCATTTCCGTTTGGTATGCCGGACGCTCGACCACCTGTCGTGTTTCGCGATACGTGATTCCATCCTGCTCGTAATAGCGAACCTCGTTGGCTGCGGCTTCAAGCTTAACCATTGCTCCAACCAACGCCAAAATCATGATCGACCGGGAAATTCGCATTCCTTTGCTCCGGCAAGGTAGGCGGGCCGTGCCCGCGGAGAGGCCACGACCGGGAACCGGTCCGGCGGGCACCGCTTGCCTTACGGATTGGGCGCCTCCTGCCCTGTAATCGGAATAATCAGCCCCCGATCTTCACGAAACCGGCGACATTAATCAGGCGCAATGGCAGAAAGCTGGGGCAATGCGAAAAAGGTGTCATGCACCGGCATGGAGCCCTCGGCCGCGAGTTGCCGAATTGGCATCTCCCCGCCAACCTGCCATTACGCCCAGGGTTCGGGTTTTCCACCGGTCACTGCCGCTCGAGCGCGTCGGCCGGCAAATCACGCTCTCCGAGCACCACGTCGATCTTCACGACTCGCCCGTCGCGGAGCACGTCGAGGGTCACCCGGCTGCCGGCAGGAAACACGGCCATGATGTCGGCGAGGTCGTCGACCCATCGGGCCATCGGGCCCGGATGATCGAGATGGTAGCTGACCGGTACAATGCCCTCGGTGGGGACCCGGCCGAAGGTGGGCTTCAGGGCGGCGATTCCGCAGTAGCTGGCCGGGCGGACCAGCGAGCCGCCGGTCTGCGTTCCCATGGCCCCCGCGCACATGCCCGCCGTTGCCGGTAGTGGCGCTTCGCGGTAGAGTTAATTCAAAGATGTGTTGTACGGGGCGGGACGAGTTATTGGGGCGATTGATGGGGGCCATTGATGGGGCGCGACCAACGGTCGCGGTTTTATGAGATCGGGAATGCGTATTTGGCATGAACTGGCCGTCCAGGTGCTCCAGGGGCATCGGCTGACCGCCGATGAGGGGCTGGCGATCCTCGCCGCGCCCGACGCCGAACTACTCGCGCTGCTCGACGCGGCCTATCGGGTGCGGCGCCGATTCTTCGGCAACCGGGTGCATCTGAACTTCCTGATTAGCGCCAAGAGCGGGCTGTGCGGCGAGGACTGCGGATACTGCTCGCAGTCGCGGGTGTCGCAAGCCGAGATTCCCCGCTACAGCCTGGTCGAGCCCGAAGCCCTGCTCGACGGCGCGCGGCTGGCCGCCCAGCGCCGCGCCAAGACCTACTGCACCGTGCTGTCCGGCGGGAGCCCCTCGGAGGAGGACTTGCGGGTGATCGCGCGGGTTGTCCCGCAAATCAAGACGCAGTGGCCCCTGAAGGTATGCCTCTCGCCGGGGTTCCTCTCGCGGGAGCAAGCCGAGCGGTTGAAGCGTTGCGGTGTGGACCGCGTCAACCATAACCTGAACACCAGCCGTCGCTTCTATCCGGCCATCTGCACCACGCATACCTACGAGCAACGGCTGGCGACCCTCCGGGCCGTTCGGGCCGCGGGCATGGAGATATGTTCCGGCGGGATCGTGGGGATGGGAGAAGAGCCGGCCGACGTGGTGGAACTCGCCCGCACGTTTGGCGAACTGGCGGTCGAGGCCCAGCCGATCAATTTCCTGCTTCCCATCCCCGGCACGCCGCTGGAGGGTGTGCGGCGGCTCGATCCGCGCTACTGCCTGAAGGTGCTGGCGCTGATGCGCCTGGCGAACCCGGCGGGCGAACTGCGGATTGCGGCCGGACGGGAGGAGCACCTAGGGCCGCTTCAACCGCTGGGGCTGTACGCCGCCAGTTCCATTTTCGTGGGCGACTACCTGACCTGCCGCGGTCAAGCGCCGGAAGAGGATTGCCGGATGATCGAGGCCATGGGACTCGAGATTGCCCAGGATTGACCGGGCATAAGCCCCCTCAGGCGGGGTTTTGGCAGGCGCGTGCGGCCCTACAATCGGCAAAGTTTCTCCAGTTTGCCGAACCGAAAACCTTTGCGAAACAGGGAATGTAACTCATTTCCTGGAAATGACTTATGCGCACTCAAGGGCGATTGGCGCGACAGCCGATACCTTCTTCTGACCCTCGCGAGACACAGCGTGCCACCGGGCACGCGCAAGGGAGCGTCAGGTGAACCGGATCGGGGAGTATCGGGTCAAGGATTGGCTCGACGGTCCTGGCGCAGTACACCGTGCGAACTGCGGTTGCCGACCCACCTTTCCCGCCGGCATGTTCCGCAGTGAAACTAAAGGAGTGGTTGCTCAATGAAAGGTAAAGTTGTTTTTGGAGCGCTGCTGGTAAGCGTTGCTCTGAGCGGGCAGGTGTTCGGGTTTGAACTCCTGGACAACCTGCTGGGGCTCAATCGCGGTGGCTGCGGCCCATGCCATCCCGCTGCGTGCGAGCCGGCCGCCGTCGCCGCGTGCGAACCCGCGTGCGTCGAACCCGCAGCCGTCGAACCCGCGCCGCAGGCGTGCACCCCGGCCTGCCCCGACCCCCGTTGTAGGCGGTGCATCCGTCCGGTGCGCGACCTGTTTGCCGGGTTGAAGTGCCTGGCCCACGAATTGGCCTGCCCATCGAAGGCGGACTGCTGCCCGACGGCCGTCGCCTGTAAGCCGGCGGCCGTCGCGTGCCCCGAACCGGCGGCGATTGCTTGTGAGCCGGTTGCGGTTTGCGAGCCGCCCGCCGCGGTGTGTGAGCCGGTTGCGGTTTGCGAGCCGCCCGCTGCGGTGTGTGACCCGGTAGCCGCCTGTACGCCGGCTGCCGCCTGTACGCCGGCCGCCGCGTGCAAGCCGCGGTGCCGCCCGGTGCTGGATCTTCTGGATGGCCTGTTCGGGCGGAAGTGCTGCCCGAGGCCGAAGAAGGTCTGCGGCCCGGTCGCGTGTGCAACTCCGGCCGCTTGCGTGATCAACGGGAACGACGTTCCGGCACTGGCCCCCGTAGACGAAGACGAAGACGAGGCCGCCCCGTTGCCGCCGGCTCCCGATCCGTCGGCTTCCATCATCCGGCCCCGTCCGATGCGCGCCGCCAGCCGGGTCGTCGTCCAATACTGAACGGCGATGCCCCAACGCGTTGAGGCAAGCCTGCCCGGGTGTGAACCTGGGCAGGCTTTTTTCATTCCGGAACCGTCCGCGGGGCACTGTCCCCTTCCGCCTATGACCCGTTCTGCCCGGAAATACTTCGTCACCGGCGCCGCCGGATTTGTCGGCACGCGGCTGGTCCAGGCGCTGATCGAGCGCGGGTGCGCGGTCCACGCGCTGATCCATCGCACGGCGCCGACGGCGCCGCCCGGCTTCGCGTGGGGCGAGGACAACCCCTTCGCAAGCGACCGGCTGGAACTGGTCCGAGGCGACGTGACCGACCGCGCATCGCTCGAGCGGGGCATGGCCGGCTGTACGCACTTGTTCCACGTGGCGGCGTATGCCAAGAATTGGGCGCCCGACCCAAAAGTGTTCACCGAACGGAATGTCGAAGGCACGCGGAACGTGCTCAGCGTCGCCCGACGGTTGGGCGTGCGGCGGGCCGTGTGCACGTCGACCATCGTCACCCTCGGCCCCACGCGACCCGGCGAGGTGGGCAACGAACAGATGCCGCGCACCACCGACCGCTACTTCACCGAATACGAGGCCACGAAGGCGGCGGCCGAACGGGAAGTGCTGGCCATGGCGGCCGAAGGATTTCCTGCCGTCGTCGTGAACCCAACCCGGGTGTACGGCCCCGGCCACCTGACCGAAGGCAACGCGCTGGCGCGCCTGATCGACCAGTACGACCACGGCCGTATGCCGTTGCTGCTGAACCGGGGCGTGAACGTGGGCAATTACGTGCTGGTCGACGACGTGGTTGCCGGGCACCTGCTGGCCATGGAGCGCGGGCGGCCCGGCGAGCGGTACATCCTGGGCGGAGAAAACGCCTCGCTGAAGGAGTTCCTCCGCACGGTTGACCGGGTGAGCGGCAAGCGGCATATCCACATTCCCATCCTCGGCGTCTCGCCGCTGGTGTTCGCTTGGCTGCAGCAGAAGCGGGCCGAATGGTTCGGGGTGTATCCGACGATCACCCCGGGTTGGGTGCGCACGTTCCTGGTCGACTGGGCCTACCGCTCCGACAAGGCCCACCGCGAACTGGGCTATGCTCCCACGCCGCTGGAGCAGGGAATCCGCATCACCTACGAGTGGCTGCTTCGCGCCCGGAAGGAGGCGGCATGAGGGGCGAAAGCGGGGGGGAATTGGCCGGCGCCGTGCGCGGCCAGCAACGCAAGCCAACCGTGATTCTGCTCAGTTCTACGGTGCTGATGATCGCCTGGTGGTACGTCGGCTCGCCGCAGTTCTACCGCGAGCACTTCGCGGCGACGGGCGGGACGGCGGCGGCAGTGCCGGCGGTCTATTCTTTCCTGAGCTGCTTCCTGCTGCTCGGCGTCGTTCCGGCGGTGGTGGTCAAGCTCGTGCTCCGCGAGCCGCTGGCCCAGTACGGCATGCAGTTGGGCGACCGGGTTCGCACGCTCCGGTCTTTTCTCGTTTTGGGGCCCTTGTTCGTCCTCGGCGGCTTCATTTCTTCGCGCACTCCGGGCGTGGCGGCGTACTATCCGATCAACGAGGCGGCGTGCGATTCGGCCGGAGCGTTCGCGGCCCATGCCGGCTGGTATCTGCTGTACTACCTGGGCTGGGAATTCCACTTCCGCGGCTTCCTCCAGTTCGGCTTGCGGGACTCGCTCGGTGCAACCAACGCGATGCTGGTCCAGGTGATGGCCTCCGCGTTGCTCCACTTCGGCAAGCCCGGCGTGGAAGCGTTCGCTGCCATCCTCGGCGGCATCCTCTGGGGCTGGTTCGCCTACCGCACGCGCTCGATCGTTTCCGGCCTCGGGCAGCATGCCCTTCTGGGTATCTCGTTGGACTTCTTCTTGTGCCGGGGGTGAGCAGGAGGACGTCCGGAAGAGCCAAATTTGGTAACCGTTGGCGGGTTGAAGGGGACAGTCCCATTTTCGCGTGGAGAGGTGGGGCTCGGCTGGAGTACTGCACCATTGGAGGGGCACCCTGCACAGTGCGGACGCTTCACGGTTCGGTTTGCCGTAACCGGTCACAGGAGGACTGTCCCGTTCGCATACAGCCGAGAAAAACTGCCGTCGTCGCCCCGTGAACGGTTACGGTTTGCCAAGCTTTCTCGTAGCCCAATCCGCGACAGGCCGGAACTGTGGCGGGGCCGCACGCTCCACCCCGCGCTCCTTTGCTGGAATCACCTTTGCTGGAAT
>PWXP01000083.1 GCA_003561895.1 Planctomycetaceae bacterium
CATGGTGCGGGACATTACTGTCATCGTGCAGACGTGGCAGGGGCAATTTGCAGGTCGGACGGCGGCATTGCACCGTTCGGGCGCAGCGGGCCGCGCGAGCGTGGGCGCGGGGCTCGCGGCCCGCCACCGCATCCCGGGGCGGCTCGATGGACCGTTTTTGGAAATTCGGGACCCAGCCCTTGCAATCGACTTGTCCCGTGCCCAAATTAGAAGACATGCAGTGCCGCTTGGCTTTTCCGGGAATCGAGCCATGGCGGGGCTTGACCGAATTGGTTCCCATGCGTTAGGTTATATTGTGCCATTCTTCTGGGGTACTTGGCGTGCCTCAGGCCCGTGAACGGCTACGCACCTTGCAGAGGAGAACCACGATGGAAAGCCCAAAATATCTTGTGAAGTGTGCCCCGCGAGCGGCAGCCGGGCGAATACGCACGGGCGCGATCGGCCTGCTGTACGGCTGGGTTGCCCTTTCGGCCGCCGGCGCGTCCGGCGGCGACTGGCCCATGTGGGGCTACGATGCCGCCCGCAGCGGGGCAGCCCCGGCCGCCGTGCAACTGCCGGAAACCCTGCACCTTCAATGGCTGCGCGAGTTGCCCCCGCCCCGCCGCGCCTGGCCGAAGCAGATGGACGACGGCGACAAGCTCGAGTTTGACCTCTCCTATTCGCCCGTGGTGATGGGCAACCGCATCTTCGTCGCCTCGATGACCACCGACCGCCTGACGGCCTATGCGGCCGACACGGGCGAGGAACTTTGGCGGTTTTACGCCGACGGCCCGGCGCGCGTGGCCCCCGCGGCGTGGGACGGGAAGGTGTATTTCGTTTCCGACGACGGGCGGCTCTACTGCCTCGACGCCGCCACCGGCGCGCTGCGTTGGAAGTTCGACGCCGCGCCGGCCGGGCACCGTGTGCTGGGCAACGAGCGGGTCATCAGCAAGTGGCCCGCCCGCGGAGGCCCGGTTGTCGACGAGGGAACCGTGTATTTCGCATCGGGTATCTGGCCTTTCCTGGGAACGTTCATCCACGCGCTCGACGCCGAGACGGGCGAGGTCCGGTGGGCCAACACGGGCCACGCCACCGAGTGGCAGGCGCAGCCGCACGGCGGCGCGTATGCCTTCGCCGGCCTGGCCCCGCAAGGATACCTGGCCGTCGCCGGCGACCGGCTGGTCGCCTCCGGCGGGCGGTCGCTGCCGGGGTTGTTCGACCGCCGCGACGGCACCCTGCTCGATAGCAAGGTCCGCGCCAAGCCGCACGGCGGTTACCGGGTGCAGATCGACGGCGACCACTACTTCAACCACGGCCGGCGGTATCGGCTGAGCGACGGCGGCGACGCCGGCAGGGGGCGAGTGGAGAACGAGGCCCTGGCGGCGTTGCGGGCGCGCACGGCCTCGGTGCGCGACCAACTGGACGACGCCCCCATTGAAAGCCTCGCGGCGCGAGGGCGTTTGTACGTGACCACCCGCTCCGGACGGCTGTATTGCTTCGGCGGCGAGCCGGTCGACGCGCCGTGCACGTTCGCCTACCGGCCCGAAACACCCGAGCCCGCCGACACGCCCGCGGGGCGCAGGGCCGAGGCCGTGCTCGCGCAGACGGGCGTGACCGACGGCTACGCGCTAGTGCTGGGCGCCGGCGACGGCGAACTGCTCAAACAGTTGGCGGTCCGCTCCCAACTGCACCTGGTAACGCTGGAGCCCGACCGCGAGAAGGTCGACGCGGTTCGCCGCCGCCTGGACGACGTCGGCCTGTACGGCACGCGGGTGGCCATCCTCCCCGGCCGGTTCGACGAGGCCCACTACCCGCCCTACATCTCGTCGCTGGTCGTGTCGGTCGATCCGGAGGCGGCCGGTATTTCGGCCGACGCGGAAACATTCCACGGCATCGTCGAGCGGCTGCGCCCCTACGGCGGCCGGGCCTACCTGGGTTTCGACCCGGACGATGCGGCCGTCGAGCCGGCCCTGGCGGCGTTCGAGCCAACCGGTGGGCAAGCGGACACCGACGACGGCGCGGTCCTCCTCACCCGCCCCGGCCCGTTGCCCGGCGCCGGCCAGTGGACCCACCAGCACGCCGACGCCGCCAACACGGTCTACTCCGACGACGATCGGGTCCGCCTGCCGCTGGGCATCCTCTGGTTCGGCGGACCGTCGAACGACAACATCCTGCCCCGCCACGGCCACGGCCCCATTCCGCAGGTGGCCGCCGGGCGGGTCATCCTGCCGGGCGTGGAAACCCTCAGCGCCCGGTGCGTGTACACGGGCCGACAATTGTGGGAGCGGCGGTTCCCGGGCATCGGGCACCCGTTTACCGTCTTGAGCCTGGAGGAGCGCTACCGCCGCGGAGAATCGGTGTTTCTGCACCGCGCGGACGGCTTGGGCGCCCACTACATCGGCAGCCCGTACGTTTCGCTGCCCGACGCCATCTACGTGCGTTACCAGACCCGCGTGTACCGGCTCGACCCGGCCACTGGCGAGGTCGAGGCCGAGTTCGAATTGCCGCTGAACCAGAACGAACGCGACGCGCCCGACTGGGGGCACATCAGCGCCTGGGGCGATTTGCTCCTGGCGACCACCGATCCCCACATCTTTCGCAACGACGACCCCCGGGGCCGCTTCGCCAGCATGGCCGACATCAAGGGCCGAGAGTGGAGCGCCACCTCGAGCGCGACGTTGACGGTGCTCAATCGCCACACCGGAGAGGTCGTGTGGACCCGCACCGCAGAGGTCGGCTTCCGGCATAACGCCGTGGTTACGGCGGGCGGAACCATCTTCGCAATTGACGGCCTCTCGGAACGGGCGATGGAGCTGTTGCAGCGACGGGGCGCCGAGCCGGGCAGCCCTGCCGTCGTGGCACTCGACGCGCGCACCGGCGAAGAACAATGGCGAACCACCAGCGACGTGTTCGGAACCTGGCTCGGCTACTCCGAGGAGTTCGACGTGCTGATCGAAGCGGGCCGCCGCGGCGGCCTGCGCGACCTGCCCGACGAACCGAGCGACCGCATCCGCGCCTACCGGGGCGCCGACGGCGAGGTGCTCTGGGACCGGGCGATGAACTACACGGGGCCCATCGCCCTCCACGGCGACACCCTGCTGACCGCCATCTACTGGCGCCATACGGGAAACCCGCACCGCATGTCGGCGCAGCAGGAAGGGCGGCGGCTGGAACTGCTCACCGGCAGCGACGTGATGCGCCGGCACCCCTTGACCGGCGAGAGCGTGCCCTGGACCTACTGGCGGGCCTACGGCTGCAACACGGCGAACGTCAGCCGGCACCTGATCACCTTCCGCTCCGGGGCCGCCGGCTTCACCGACCTGGAAAACGACGGCGGAACGGGCACCCTGGGCGGCTTCCGCGCCGG
>PWXP01000553.1 GCA_003561895.1 Planctomycetaceae bacterium
AGCGTGCCCGCTGGAGTTCACGCTTTAGCGTGCCCGCTGGAGTTCACGCTTTAGCGTGCCCGCTGGAGTTCACGCTTCAGCGTGCCCGCTGGAGTTCACGCTTCAGCGTGCCCGCTGGAGTTCACGCTTTAGCGTGCCCGTGGGCAGGCACGACGGAACCGTTCAAGGAACCGCCCCGCACGCTAAAGCGTGAACTCCAACAGGGGTGCACTCCAACAGGCGTGAACTCCAACAGGCGTGCACTCCAACAGGGGTGAACTCCAACGTGGCCCGCAACCGTTCCACTCGTCCGACGTAAGGCTTCCGTGCGTAACCCTCCCTTGCTACGCCTGACGTGGGTCGCCATCCTGTGCACGGCAGGATGCGCGGCCGGGGTCGCGCGGGCACAGCCCCCGTCAACCGACCCCTACGGGGTGCACGGATTTGCCGGTTCGGCGCCCGGCGCGCGGCAGGCCGTGCCGGACCCGCCCCAGCCGCCGCTGTCGGCGGCACGGCCGGCGAGTTGGCCCAGTTCGCACGTCGGCGCCGATGTCGGCCATCGCGCTCCGCCGCCCGATTTCTCCCCGGGGGAGCACGCCGCGCGGCCCCAACATCCGGGTGCGTCTCGGCTGCCCGGCCGCACGCCGGACGCCAGCCCACCACAAGGACCGACTGGGCATTCCGCCCTCGCCAATGCGAAACCCTTCTTCGGCGCCCAAGTGGTCGCCCAGGTTGGCAAAGAGGCCATCACCGTCAGCGACCTGTTGGCTCAGGTGCCCTCGATCGTCGACCGCAACCGGGACGGGATGTCGGACGAGTTGCTCGAATCGCAACAAGAGGCCCTGACCCGCGACCTGACCCGAGCCATCGAAGAAGCCTTCGCCCGGCGGAACGGGCCCGCGGATCCATTGATCATCCATTCCGAGCAGATCCGGGCTCAGATGCTCGGCCAGTTACTTCGGAACCAGATTCAAACCCTGCTGGTCTTCCTCGACGCAGAACGTAACATTCCGGCCGAAGGCCTCCCCGAGGTCCGGCGCCAAATCGACGACGGTTTCGACAAACAGGTGCTCCCGGAGCTGATGGAGCGGGCCGGCGGCGGGTCGCGCCGCGAACTAGAGAAGTTCCTGCGCGAGCGGCGGACGTCGCTGGAACGCGAGAAACGCACCTTCTTCCAGCAGACCCTCGCGCAGCAGTGGATACGCGAGCACGTCGACTTCGACGAGGAAATCACGCACGAGCAGATGCTCCAGTATTACCGCGACCACCCCGATGAGTTCGACCGGGAGGCACGGACGGTTTGGGAGCAGCTTTGCGTGCAGTTCGTCGACCAGCCGAGCCGCCGGGAGGCGCGGGCGGCCATCGCCGACATGGGCAATCGGGTGCTGAATGGCGAACCGTTCCCCGAGGTCGCCAAGGACGCCTCGCAAGGCCCCACCGCCGCCGACGGTGGCCGCCGCGTGTGGCCGAATGAAAACCGCTACCTTTCCGAGGAACTCGAACGCGCCGTCCACGGCCTGCCGGTGGGACAACTCAGCCCGATCATCCGCGACTGGCGCGGCCTGCACATCGTGCGCGTGGTCGAGCGAACGCCCCCCGGCCGGGTGCCGTTCGAGAAAGCGCAAGCCGAAATCCGGGAGAGGATCCGGGAAGAACGCATCCAGAAGCAAATCGACCAATACATCAGCGAATTGAAACGGCGCACCCCGGTTTGGACCGTTCTCGACCCGCCCACTGAATAACGCCCGCCCCCCATGCCGCCACCCGGGCTTGCCTCGATGGAGCGGTGTTTGGCAACGAGGGGTTACTTCCGCCGGTCCAGATGGCCCGACTTGCTGATGGCCCGCCAAAGCCGCAGTCCCAGCGTCAGACTGAGCACCATGCCGAACGCGCCCAGGGCGGAAATGTTCCGCAGCAGCAGCCAGCGGATGTTAATGACCGGGGGAACCTCGTGCGCCAACAGCAGCGAGGAGCCCAGGAACAACGCGCTGGCCAGCATGCCCAGCACGAGCCGGTTGACCGACGGCTCCAGGCCCCGGTGGTCGAGGTGGACGTCGAACGTACCCGACTGGATCTGCTCCATGATCTCGCCGAGGTTGTGCGGCAGATTCCGCACCAGGTGCTCCACTTCACCGTAAAGCCGGCGCCACTTGCGATACTGCCGCCGCGGCGCCCACCGGCGCCAGATCATGCGCCGATGGTACGGCACCATCACCTCGATGAGGCTGAAGTTCGGTTGCAGCAGGCGCGCCGTCCCCTCCAGCGTCACCAGCATCTTCAACAGCATGGCGATTCGAGCGGGCAGCATGATGCGGTAGCGGCGGATCATCTCCGTCATTTCGTTCAGTGCCCCGCTCAGGTCGAACCGCTCCAGCGACTGGCTGCCGTAATGCGCGACGAAATCGGCCACGTCGAGCGTCAGTGCCGAGCGATCGAGGTTCGGCGGAGTCGCGCCGACCCGCGTGATGAGCACGGCCAGGTGCTCGGAATCCTGGTCGGCAATGGCCACCAGCATGTCGGCGAAGTCCTCGTGCATGGCCTCGTCGATGCGGCCGACCATGCCGTGGTCCAACAGCCCGAACACGTCGCCGTCGAGCACCAGGATATTGCCCGGGTGTGGGTCGGCGTGGTAGAAACCGTTCTCGAAGATCATCCGCATGTAGATTTCGGCGCCGGCGCGGGCCAGGGCGGCCAGGTCGACCTTCGCGGTTTCGAGCCGCTCGCGCGCCCGGACGGGAATGCCCTCGAGGAACTCCATCGTGAGCACGCGATTGGTGGAATACTCGGGGTAGGTGCGCGGGATGCGCAGGGTCGGCTCGTCGTGGAAGTGGCGGGCGAACTGCTGCATGTTGCGCAGTTCGCGAGAGAAGTCGAGTTCGTTGTGGATCGTGCGGCGGAAGTCTTCGACCACGGCCTGGGGGCGGTAGCTCTGGAACTCCTCAATCATCTGCGCCATCCGTGCTAGCCCGGCGAGGATGTCCAGGTCGACGCGGATCTTCTGCTCGATATCGGCGTGCTGGACCTTGACCGCCACGGCCTCGCCGGTGTGCAGCCGCGCCCGGTGCACCTGGCCGATCGAGGCCGAGGCCATCGGCTGCTCGTCGAACTCGAGGAACACCTGCTCCAGCGGGCATTCGAGTTCCGTCTCGATGGTCCGGCGAACCACCTCCGGGGGGTCACTCGGCACGTTCTTCTGCAGATGCGACAACTCGTCGGCCAGCGACACGCCCACGAGATCGGGTCGCGTGCTGAGCACCTGGCCCAGCTTGATGAACGTGGGCCCCAGTTCCGCCAGGGCGTTACGCACGCGACACTCCCATCGGGCGCGGGCAATGGGGGTCCCGCCCCGGTCCTTCAGCAGGTCCTTGGCGAAGTCGGGTCCCAGCCGGCCGATCCACGTGGCCAGTTCGTACTTGCTCAGCACCCCGAGGATCTCGCGCCAGCGATGGCCGTGCCGGTATATCTGCGGAATCGAACTAATGCGCATAACTGGACCATTTCGGAGCGGCTGGGGGAAGGTTCCGGCCCGTCGACCACCGGTTCCGTGAGTATACCCAACAATACGCCACAGTTGAAACGCCCCGGGGTGGACAAGTGCCCCGGGGTGGACAAGTGCCCCGGGGTGGACAAGTGCCCCGGGGTGGACAAGAGTGGACCGCTTCTCCACGGAACACGCAAAGCGAGGCGGCCGCCCCCTCACAGGATCAGCATCGCGTCGCCGTAGCTGTAGAAGCGGTATCGCTCGCGAACGGCCTCCTCGTAGGCGCGGCGGATGAGGGCATCGCCGCCGAAGGTATAGACGAGCACCAGGAGCGTGGTCCGCGGAAGGTGGAAGTTGGTCATCAGGGCGTCGACCACCTGGAACTCGAAGGGCGGGCGGATGAACAGGTCGGTCTTGCCGGCGTAAGGCCTCAGCCGGCCGTCGGCGGCGGCCGTCTCGAGCAGCCGCACCGAGGTTGTGCCCACGGCCACCACGCGGCCGCCCTGCTCCCGGCACCGTTCGATCCGGTCGACCGCCGCCTGGTCGATCCGGCCCCACTCGGGGTCGAGGCGGTGCTCGGCCAGCGTGTCGGTAGCGATGGGGCGGAACGTGCCGGCCCCCACGTGCAGCGTGAGCCGGCAAATATCGATGCCATGCTCGGCCAACTGTCGAAGCAGCCGCTCGGTGAAGTGCAGGCCGGCGGTGGGGGCGGCAATGGCGCCGGGCTTCTCGGCGTAGACGGTCTGATAGTGGGCGCGGTCGGCCTCGACCATCTCGCCCCCGCGAATGTACGGCGGCAGCGGCACCCGCCCCACCCGCTCCAAAATGCTCAGCGGATCGGCGCCGGAGTCGGGCCGGACGATCCACGCGCCGTCGGGCTGCCGGGCCAGCAGCTCGAGCCGGACGGCCTCGTGTCCGGCGGCGTCAAGCAGGGTGATGCTCTCGCGCGGCGCCAGCTTGCCCCGCGTCTTGCCCATCACGCGCCATACGCCGCCGGGGCCCGACTCGAGGAACAGCCCCTCCCAATGGCCGCCCGTTTCGGTGCGGTAACCCACCAACCGGGCCGGAACCACCCGCGTATCGTTGACCACCAGGCAGTCGCCTCGCCCAAGCAGCTCCGGCAGATCACGCACGTGCCGATGCTGAATCGACGCGTCGGCGCGGTCGACCACCAGCAGCCGCGCGTCAACCCGCGAGTGCAGCGGCGCCTGCGCGATCAGCTCGCGCGGCAGTTCGTAGTCGTAACGGTCCAGTTCGCTCATGGCGAGGCGGAAGAACGGTGAAATGCTGAAAGTCTATCCGGTTGGATGCCATGGCTATTGTTGCCACGGCAGGCCCAAGGGGCAAGGGAGCCGTTTTCTTCACCCCACCCGGCTATGTGAAGGACCGACCGCCGGTTCGGTACGCTGGAACGATGATCGGCTCCATGGACAACCGTCCGACGCGGAGTGAAAATAGCGTTAATGCAACCGATTCCCCTCGCGCTGTGTATCACTGACCTGGACCTCGGAGGGGCGGAACGCCAGTTGGCCGAACTGGCCGCACGCCTCGACCGCGACCGGTTCCGGCCGGTCGTCTATTGCCTGGGCCCTCGCCCGCAGCGCGAGGAGGCCTCCTGCGTGCCGCTCATCGAGCGGGCCGGCGTCGAATGTCACTGCCTGGGCGGCCGGGCTGCGCGGCATTTCCCCGCGGTGACCGCCAGGCTCACAGCCCTGCTTCGAACACAACGCCCGGCAATTCTCCAGGCGTTCCTGTTCCACGCCAACCTCGTCGGGCGCCTGGCGGCGCGCCGAGCCGGGGTGCCGCGTGTGGTGAGCGGGCTACGGGTTGCGCAGCGGCGGCGGCGCTGGTACCTATGGCTCGATCGCCTCACACAGGCGAAGGTCGACCGCTACGTGTGCGTGAGCCAGGCGGTGGCCGACTTCTCGCATCACGAGGCCCGGCTGCCGGCTGAGAAGCTCGTGGTTATTCCCAACGGCATCGACCCGGCCTGCTATCCCGCCGCTTCGCCTGCGGACCTGACCGCGATGGGTATCCCGCCGGGCGCGGCGGTGGTAGTGTGCGTGGGCAGACTGGCCCCGCAGAAGGGTCAGGCGTGGCTTCTGAGGTCCGCCCCGCGGTGGCTCGGCAATTTGCCCGATTGCCACCTGCTCCTGGTTGGCGAAGGCCCCGATCGCGCCGGCCTGGAACGGTTGGTTTGGGAAGCAGGGCTGCAGCGCCAAGTGCATTTCGCGGGATTTCGTGCAGACGTGCCCGGTATTCTGGCTGCCAGTACGGTGTTCGTGCTCCCTTCTCTTTGGGAGGGGATGCCCAACGCGGTCCTGGAGGCGATGGCCTCGTGGCTGCCCGTGGTTGCAACCGACGTTGAAGGCGTGGGCGAGTTGCTCGGCCCTCTGGCCGGGGAGCAAGTCGTCCCTTGCGGCGCCGATTCGGCCCTGGCGGCGCGGCTTGAGGCAATCCTGCGCGACCGGCCCCTGGCCCGTTCGCTGGGCGAGGGGAACCGCGCCCGGGTCGAGTGCTGCTTTTGCCTCGACGCCACCTGCCGGGCCTACGAGCGGCTTTGGGACTCCCTTGTGGCCGGTTGAGCGGACGTTGTCGGGTTGCGGACGGGGCGGAAGAACGGCCCCGTTTCGGCACCTGGTTTCGCAACCCGTTTCGGGGCAAGGGTTTCCGTGATGTACGCCTCCGCGGACGGCCTTCCCGGGGGCAGCGTAGGTTTTCGTTGGGGATTTTTCTTGGATGGTTTTTTCCTCCGGCCGGCGGCGCCATCCGGGGCCGCGTGGCCGACAAGCGACAATGTAAGTCGTTCAATGGCAACGACTTACGTATCTTTTTCGGAGCCCGGCAGAATCTTTGAAAACCCGTCTTGACGGCTTCGGTGAAGTGGGTATGCTTGGGGCAATGTGGGTCGCAGTGGGGTTTTTGGGACCAGCCATGTTACTTACCGGGTCATTTGCACGTGTGATCGACGAAAAACAGCGGGTCGCCATCCCCAAGCGGCTTCGCGAGGCGATGGGGTTGCCCGATGGCGGAGCCCTCTATCTCGCCCCCGGCACCGACCAGTCGCTGGCCCTGTACACCGAGGAGTCGTTCGCCGACTTGGCCGCCCGCTTGGAGCAGGTATCGCCCACCCGACAGGATGTAAGGGCCTTCGTGCGGTTGTTTTACGCGCGGGCCCAGCGGGTGGAGATCGACAGCCAGGGCCGGGTGCGTATCCCCCAGGAACTGGCCTCACTGGCCCAATTGGAAAAGGAGGTCTTGCTGCTGGCGGTGCAAGACCATCTGGAGTTGTGGTCGGCCGAACTGTGGCAGCGTTACCTCGATGAGAAACAGGACCATTACGACGAGATTGCGGAAACTGCGTTTGGCGGCGCGGCGCCGTCCAAGGAGCCGGCCCCGGCCCGGAAGCCGCGCTGACCCGTTGTTACTCGTTTAACAGGAGGACGAGAACCCGTTTCCTTGTGTTTTCGCCATGCGTGAGGGCGGCGGCGCCGGTTACCGGCCACCGATCGGCCCCGCAGACTTGCCCCCGGGCAAGGGAAGCGTGCCTCACGGGCACGGGCGACAGGAGGTCGCCCGGCCGCGAATTGCGATGCTTCTTCGTCCCACCAGGTCGGCGAAGCCGATTGCAGGCCCTTTGCCTCGCGTGGGCGCACGGATGCGCCCGAGGCAGGGCGCTGCCACTCGAGTAGAACCGTCCCTTGCCGCCATCCCCCTCCATGCACGTGCCCGTTCTGACGGACGAAGTCGTCCACTCGATGGCCCCTGCGCCCGGGGCGGTGCTGGTCGACGGTACGCTGGGCGGTGGCGGCCATACGCGGGCGCTGGCCGAGCGTGTTGCGCCGGGGGGTACGGTGATCGCCCTGGACCGCGACCCGGCAGCGGTCGAGGCCGGCCGCGACGCCCTCGCCCACCTGCCCGTGGTGACCGCCCACGGCAGCTTCGCCGACCTGCCGGAAGTGCTGGCCGAGTTGGGTTTTGCCGAAGTGGACGGCGTTCTTCTGGACCTTGGCCTTTCGAGCGACCAACTGGCCGATCCCCAGCGGGGCTTTAGTTTCGACGCCGACGGGCCGCTCGACCTCCGGTTCGATCCCACCGCCGGCGAGCCGGCCTGGAGGCTGCTCGACCGGCTCCGTGCCGAACATCTGGCCGACTTGATCTACCACTACGGCGAGGAGCGCTACAGTCGGCGTATCGCCCGAGCGGTGGTCGAACGCCGCCAACAACGCCGGCCGGTCCGCACGTCGGCCGATCTGGCGGCGTTGGTGCGCCGGTGCATTCCGCGTCGGGGACGTGGCGAGCGGATTGACCCGGCCACGCGCACGTTCCAGGCGCTGCGCATCGCGGTGAATGACGAGTTGAAGGCGCTGGAGGTGGCGCTACGGCGTGTTCCCGCCTGCCTGCGAGAAGGAGGGCGGTTGGCCGTCATCAGCTTCCACTCGCTGGAGGACCGCCGCGTGAAGACGGCGTTTCGCGACGATCCGCGTTGGCACGCGCTGACGAAACGTCCGATCCGGCCCACCGAGGACGAAACCGGCCGAAACCCCCGCGCCCGAAGTGCGAAGCTGCGGGTGGCCGAGCGGCGACTACCGCCGTTGGAGTTCACGCTTTAGCGGTGCAAACCCAGCGGGTGCAATTTTTCCGGTAACCGCCGGCTCGGACGCCGTGTATAAAGAGGTATCGAGGCAGGCGAACGCTTATGGGAAGCATCGGAGTGAAAACTAAATTACTTGTTTTTTTGGGCGTCTTGGTGGTCGGAGCGGTCCTGCGGGCCGAGCCGCTCGACGAGCGGCGGATCGGCGCCGATGCCAAGTGGCTCGTGCACGCCGACTTCGACGCGCTGCGCAGCCGCCATTCGGCGCATTTGTTGGTGACCGCATGGCTCCGAGTCGAACCGGCGCGGAGCCACTTGGCCGGTCTCCGGGAGGCCATCGGGCTCGATGCGGCACGCGACCTGCGCAGCGTCACGCTTTACGGGCAGCAGCTTGTACCCGACCGCGGAGTGTTGATCGTCCGCGCGCCGTGGGACCACGCGCGGCTGCGGGCGTTCCTGGCCCGGCAGCCGCACTTCGCCGAAAAGGAAATCGACGGCCGAAACGTGTTCACCTGGAGCGAACGGCGCGACGGCCACAGGCATACGGTTTGGGCGGCCCGTGAGGAGCAGGAGACGATCTTGGTCTCGCGCGACCGTGGCGATTTGCTCGGCGCGCTGGCCGTGCTCGACGGCCGGGCGGGCAGCCTGGCCGAGAGCGAGTCGCCCCTGGCCGGGCTTGCCCCGGATGGAACGGTGCTGCTGGTGCGCGCCACCGGGCTTGCCGAGGCCGAGTTGGGCCTGAAATCGCCCATCCTGCGGTTGAGCGACACTTGGGCGCTGACCGCCGGGGAAACCCCCGAGGGCGTCTTCGTCGAAGCTCAGCTTACCGCCGCCTCGGCGGACGATGTTCCGCATTTTCGCGACGTGGCCACCGGGTTGGTCGCCCTGGCGCGGCTGATGCGGGCCGACGACCGCGATGTCCTGAAGCTGCTCGACGCCGTCACCATCAGCACCCACGACCGAACCGTGACAGTCCGGTGGACCGGCCAACTGGCCGACGTGCTCAAGGCAGCCGACACCAAGTAATTGCAAGTGATTGCACAACCCATGATTTCCTAATGCCGTCTTCCGCGAGTCCGACCGACGAGGAGCTTGCCCGGCGGGCGCAGGCGGGCTGCACGGCCAGCTTCGAGGAGTTGGTCCGGCGGCTCCAGACGCCCCTGGTCCACTTCCTGCGGCAGACGGTGCGGCCCGACGAGGCCGACGACGTGGCGCAAGACACGTTTCTGAGAGCGTACGAGAACCTGCACCGGTACAACGGATCGAGCCGCTTCGGCACGTGGCTGTTCACCATCGGGCGGCGGCTGTGCCTGAACGCGAACCGGCGGGCGCGACCGGCAGGCGATGCACCGCTTCCCGACACGGTCGAGGCGCACGATCGGCCGCCGCCGCAGATTGCCGACGAGCGGGAGCGCCATGCCCGACTGTGGCAGGTCGCAGCCCGGTCGTTGACCGAGTTGGAATACGCGGCCGTATGGCTGTATTACGTGGAGGGGATGGGCACGGCCGACATCGGCCGCGTGGTGGGCCGGTCGCGCGTGGCGGTGAAGACCATGCTGTTTCGTTCGCGGCGGAAACTGATGGAAGCACTCGACGAACTTGAACTGCACGACCGACGTATGCAACCGCGACCGGTGGTCGCGCCCCCAACCGATAAAGCCGCGACCGGTGGTCGCGCCCCCAACCCATAAAGCCCGGCTCGCTATTTCCGGTGGAGTGGAACCGTGAACCCCAACGAATCGAACGAAAAAGAAGCCCGACTGCACGCCCGGCTCGCCGCCGAAGCCGCGGCCGACCGGCCGGAGTTTTCCGATCGGCTGCATCGGCGCATCATGCAATCGGTGCGCGCGGCGCCACGGCCGGCCGCGCAGGCGGCGGCGCGGCGTCGTGTTGCGCTCCGGCTCGGGTTGGCCGGTTCGGCCGCCGCCGCGGCGGCGCTGGTACTGGCCGTCTGGTTGGCGCGAGGCGTCGACCACGACTCCACAGTTGAACGGCCCTCGCCGCCTCCACAGCCGCGGGAGGCGTCTCCCGAACCGGTTCCCGAGCCGCGGGACGTTCCCGACGTCCCGCCGGCGGTTGTCGCGCCGCCGGAGGCCGACCAGTTGCCAGCCCTGGTCGATACGACGTTTACGGGGTCGCAATGGGCTTACCTCGACCACGACATCCGATTGATGGCCGGCATGGTGCTCAACCACATTCCGTTTGAGTTCCCCGAGGCCGATGCGCCGTAAACCTTTACCCCGTTACAGTTCACACTGCAGTATGTTGGAGTTCACGCTTTAGCGTGCGTCGAACGTCGTTGTGTGTGCCTTCGCACGCTAAAGCGTGAACTCCAACGGAAGGGCTGGGTGAACCCGGGTGCCGAGGCGCCCGCCACCGCCCACCCTTTCGTTGGACGGAGACTTTCCTTTCCGCTTTTTCAAAGGAGTTGTGTCATGAGGAAACCTGTTGTGTTGTGTCTGGCGGTGGCGATGCTCCTGGCCATTGCCCTGCACGCCGCCCCGCAAGCCCGCGCGGCCGACGTGAAACTGGTGGGCGCGGTGTCGTTGTCGGGCTACGACAACCTGAAAGCCGATCTGGACCTGATCGGCGGCATGGTCGGCCGCCCGGAATTGGGCGCCATGGTCAACGGCCTGATCGCCCTGGGGACCCACGGACGGGGGCTTCAAGGGATCGACCGGACACGGCCCTGCGGCATCCTGGTCGGCACCGACGGCAAGCACGTGGGCGGCTGCGCCTTCATTCCCGTCACCGACATGGACGCCGCCATGGACCTGGTGAAACGCCTCGCCCGGGAACGCGTCGAGGAGCACGAAAACGGCCTGTATGAGATCAAGGGCCCTGACAAGTCCGTGTACGTGCAAGAGAAGCACGAGGGTTGGGCGTTCATCGTCGACGATCCCGCGCTGCTGGAGTACGTGCCGGCCGATCCGGCCGGGGCGCTGGAAGGGTTGCCCGACGAGTACGCCGTGGCGCTTCGGCTGAACCCGGCGAACGTGCCGGCTGAAATGCGCAAAGGAGTCGCTCGGAAGGTCCGCGAGCACGCCCGGCGGCACCTGAAGCGCCGCCCGCGCGAAACCGACGAGCAGTACGACGCCCGAAAGGCCATCGCACGGCACATCCGCCGGCAGTTGGCCATCGGGGCAAGGGACCTGGAATCGATGACCGTCGGGTGGAAGGTTGACGGCGAGGGCCGGAAGACCGTCCTGGAAGCCGCGTTCGTTTCGAAAGAACGCTCGGATACGGCCCGCTTCCTGGCCCCGGCCGCAAAAACCCGCACGGCGTTCGGCGGCTTCGCGCTACGTAACGCCGCGCTGACGGTGCGCGGCACTGGGCGGAAGCTCCCCATGTCGGCCGGCGCGATCGATCAGCTCATCGACGCATGGCGCGATCGGGCGTTCGAGCGGATCGACAGGCCGGCGAAGGATGACGCCGAGACCGTCAAGGGACTCGTCGATAAATTGCTGGAGGTGGTCGGCGACACCGCCAAGGCCCCGGTCGACGACGGCGCGCTCTCCGTGCGGCTCGACCCGGAGGCGATCACGCTCATCCACGGGCGTTTCGTCACCGACGGCGCGGCCCTGGAGGCGGTGGTCAAGGAGGCGGTCGGGTTGGCCCGCGAAAAACGGCCCGAAACCGTCGATCGGATCGTTCAACTCGACGCCGCCAGTGTGGGGCGGGTGAACCTACACGTCGTTTCGATTCCGCTGGAGAAATGCCCGCACAGCGAGGCGATCCAAGAGGCCGTCGGCGAGAAGCTGGACATCGTGCTGGGCTTCGGCCCGCGGGCCGTGTACGTTGCGGCGGGGCGCGACGCCATGCGTGCGCTGCGGCGGGCGATTGGACGTTCCCGCAAAGCGGCCCGCAGAACCGTGCCGCCGATCGAGGTGACCCTGGACGCGGCCGCGCTGGCCGCATCGGCTGCCGGCTGTCCGGTGGAACGGGTTCAAGCCAGGGGTGAAAAGGCCCTTGAAGTGCTCGAAAAGGCGGAAGGGCCCAACCAGATTCGCTTTACCGTCGAGGCGGTCGAGCGCGGTCTGAAACTCCGCCTGGAACACGACGAAGGTGTGCTGCGGCTGATGGCCGAAATGGCGAAGCACAAGAAGTAGCCTACGACGCCTTTCGGGATTTCCTTCCAAACGACCGCGCCGGGATGAGCGACGCCGCATCGCTCCGTCCCGGCGCGGTGTGCGGCGCCTGGTGGCGCGAACGGGGGCCTACCGCGGCTTCCCGGCCGGCTACGGCCTAGTCCCAAATGCCGCCATGGACGGTCGCCCGGCTACGGGCGCCGATCTCGTAATGGATGTTCGAAGCGGTCATGATCGGTTCGCCGCATCCCCGGTTGTCATTTCGGTCGAGCCGTCGTTCGATCCGCCGCTTGCGTCGTTCAATCTGTTGTTGTATCTTGGGACTCACTCGAAAACCTCCGTGCATTGGGTTATGGGAACGGTAACAGTCCCCCTGTTACCCCCACAATCGCCGAAGGTCTTCGAGTTTATTCCACAATCCAC
>PWXP01000388.1 GCA_003561895.1 Planctomycetaceae bacterium
ACGGCTGCTCGGCGGCCAGCGCGCGGTTGCACCAGTCGACCGTGGCGCGAAGCTGCTTGAGATACTCGGCCCAGGCCACTTGCTGGCCGTCGATCTGGTAGCTCGGCTTCGGCTGCTCGGTGATCTCGGCGATGCGAGCCAGCGTTTGCTGCTTGATCGTGCAAATGGGTTCGAGATTCATGGAAAGTGCTCAATGTAGGGTGGGTGGTTCCGGCTGTCGACAATCGGCGGATCGACGTTTGCGCCCCATGGGACGTTGCAGCGGCGTTGCGGTTGGCGGTTGGCTAATGCCACTTACTTTTGACTTCACCCTCCCTCCGGGAGGGTCGCGAGGAACGAGCGGGGAGGGCAAATTGCGGGTTAATGCTGGCTTTTCGGTAAGCGCGTGGGTGAACCCGGCCGCTTCGAATGGTGTAGCCGTGCGGCCGGAACCACCCACCCTCCGCGCTACTCGGGCGAGCCGTCTTGGCCGCCGGTGCTGCGCACGAGGTAGCGGGGGTTCAGCACGGCCGCCGCGCCTCGCTCGGAGGCCTTGTACCGCACCACCACGTCTTGGCTGAACTCGGCCTCCGCGTTGCGCGGCGACTGGGTGACCGTGATGGGCCAGTTCTCCATGTAGGCCATCGCGCGGCGGAAGTCGCCCAAAAGCCACCAGCGCCGTGCCGCCTCGGGCGCCACGCCCGAGGCGATCAGCCGCCGGTACGCCAGCCGGCTGTCGACCACGCGATACGTGGCAAGCGGGTTGGCGGCGGTGGTGGCCGTCTCGGCCCCGGCGGCCGTGTAGGTGATCTCGGCCGCGCGGAACACGCGGTGCGCGGCGTGCCGGTAGGCCGGCATTACCAGCACGGTGGTGCCTTGCACCAGCACCGGCTCGGCCGTATTGGGGTCGAGCAGGTCGGCGAACCGTTGCTCGGCAGCATCCACGTCGGTCCAGTCGACCAGCTCGCGGTCGATTTCGTTCACCCAATTGCCGTCGGGGGCGGTGCCGGAGCCGGTGGCCGAGTAGGTGTCGTACGCCTGGCCTTTCCACTTGTAGTTGTTCACAATGCCCAGCGCGAGGTCCACCAGCCGCTTCTCCTTGTTCAGGCCGAGCACCTCGCCCACCTCGGCCGCCCGCTGGAGCACCAGGTGCGTGCGGTCGAAGAAGATGGCCTCCTTCGTGACCGGCACGATGAGCCCCCGCTTGGTCGTCTGCGGCGTTTCGATGTAATCTTCGCCGAAGCCGACGTTGGGGTAGGGCATGCCGGGGTGGACCTCGGTCACCTCGTCGGCAATGCGGCCGATGCCCGGAAGCTTCTCGCCGTCGAGGCTGGTGGGGATGGTATCGACCAGGCGCGACAGCACGAACGCCTCCTGCCGGTACGCTTCGAGCACCTTCGCCTGGATCACCTGCCCGGTGATGTTCGAGAAGGCCGTCACGTCCACGCCGTCGCCCGCCTCGAGCACGGTTTCGCCGTGGCGCGGGTCGAGCGCCCGCACGCGCTCCGGCCCCAGGGTGGCCTCGGCCAGGTCGCGGATGCTGAAGTCACCGGGCCGCAGGTGGCCTTCGCTCAGCGCCTCGTTCAGGTGGCGGACCGTCTGCCGCGGCCCGCTCAGTTCGTACATGCGCCGCAGTTCGCGGTACTGGATGGTTCGCATTGGGAATCTCCTGGGTTGGGCGGGGGCTGCCCGCCACGGGTGAAAGGTGAATTGGTTGGCGTGAGCCGTTGGAGTTCACGCTTTAGCGTGCGGGCTACACCCACCGCAACGCAGCACGCTAAAGCGTGAACTCCAACAGGCCTGCTTCGGCATGCCGGCGGCGCGCTCAGGCGCTCGGGCTGCCGCCGTACACGCCGCCGGTCATCACGGTCGAGCGGATGTCGACCAGCGCGGTAACCGGGCTGTTCGTCTCGCGCCGCGCGATGCGGCCGACCGCGTACCGGCTTTCCATCACCGGCGCCACCTGCTGGTTGCGCAACGCCGTGCCGGCGGCGTTCTCGGCGGCGCCCATCAGGTCGCCCAGTTCGCGGTTGCCGGCGGGCGCGTCGAACTCGAACACGCCGGTGGTCGCCACGCGAACCGGCGCGGTGTCGCCCGCGCGGCTCCGCTGCATGGCCACGCCGAGGAAGTTCGCGGCGAACTCCTCCTGGTTGGCCGGCTCGCTGCCCTGGTCGGCCTGAGCCGCGGCGGGCTTCGCGTTGTCGACGTCTTGCCACAGCAGGTCGCCAATCTCGATTTCGGTTGCCGCGCCGACCGCGGCCACCACGGGGTTCGTGTCGCCGTAGCGCCATCGCATTCGATCTGCCACTTGGGGTCTCCTTGGGGTTGCTGGTTGTTGGTTGCTGGTTGCTGGTGAAGGGGGTAGTGGAGTTATTCGGGGCCGGTAATCGCGGCGGCCACGCTCGCGCAGTGCTGGAGTTCACGCTTTAGCGTGCCGGATTCAAACTACGCTGAGTTGACACGCTACCGCGTGAACTCCAACGGCGAGCCCGTTCCGGCCCTACGGCGCCCCGGTAATCGCCGCGGCGAACGCCTTGCCGTCCAACGGGCGAAACAGGCTTTCAACGAGCAACTGGTCGCGCGACTGCGCGCCGCTGCTGCCGCCGTTGAGCGACCGCACCAGCCGGGCGCGCTCTTCGACCAGCGAACGCATCGCCCCTTCGCCCTCGGCCGCCAGCAGCGACTCGAAGAACTCGGGGCTGGTGACCGCGCGGGCGGCCGGATTGATCTGGTCGGGCGCGGGCAGGCCGAACTCGGCCAGCAGCGCCCGGGCCTGCTCGCGCCGCTGCACCCGCGCCAGATCGGCATCGCGCCGGCCGAGTTGCTCCTGAAGCCGCCGCACCTCGCCGGCCGCCTCCGCCCGGATCGCCTCGACCAGATCGGCCCGCCGCTCGGCCAGTATTTCGACCGACAACGCCGCCAGGTCGGGCTCGGCGTTCATACCGGTGCGGCCCTCGAACAGCCCGCGCGTCGTGGCCGGGTCGGCCACCAGGTCGACGCTCTCGACCCGCGTGATGGCCTCCACCACGACCTCCTCGCCGCGGCGCGCCGTGCGGGCCTCGACGTGGTGCGAAAAGCCCACGTTGCCCGGCGCGTGTTCAGCGTCCCAGGCGAGCTGTTCGGCCAGTGCGTGCTTGGGGTTGAAGTGAAAGTTTGCGAACAGGCCCTCGCCCTCGCGCAGCGCGACGTTGCGGATGGCGCCGATGCGGTCCTGGTAATCGCGCGGCGGTGCCGGTTGGCCTTTCGGGTGGTTGAGGTTCACTTTCGCCTCTTCGTACAGCGGGGCGGCCTGGGCGAGCGCCTCGGGCAGGTACACCCGCCCGTTGCGCGAACGCAGCCCGAGAATCTTCACCCCCCGAATCA
>PWXP01000311.1 GCA_003561895.1 Planctomycetaceae bacterium
CCGGCACGCTAAAGCGTGAACTCCCACGGGGCTACGCGCGAGCTGACCGGCACGCTAAAGCGTGAACTCCAACGGGGCTACGCGCGAGCTGAACTGCGAAGGGCGTTCCTGTGGCCGATCGGGCGCGGGGGCGCGGCTGTGAACCTCTTACTCCGCTGGCGGGATCGGGAATGATCGGACAAGGACGTCCGACGGCATCGGCACGGTATGGCTGCCAGACCCGGTGGGCAGCGCTTGGTTTGCAAGCGTTGCTTGGCGTTGGGCTATTCTTGGCCAACGGCTGGCCGGTTGGCGCCGCCGGCGCGGAAACGATTCGCGTGCGGGTGGCGTGGGGTGGGGGCGCCGCGCGCCTCTGGAGGGGTTCGCTTGCGCTCGACGAGGGCACGCTCCAGGACGCCCAATTGCTCGGCATCGAGGCCGACGAGCCCGGCTCGATGTGGCTTTCCCGCGACGGCACCCGCTTGGAAATCGCCCAGCGCAGTCCGCGCACCTACGACGGCGTCGACGTGCTGATCGAGGCCCCGGCCGGCGCCGCGCTGCAGTTGAAGCTGGCTCCGGCCGACGCGTCCGAGACGGCCGCGCAGCTCGAGGTTCCGTTGGCCGACCTCCTCGACGGCTCGCGGAACGAGCAGCTCGATGAGCGCGGCAACCGGGTGCTGGTGCAGCGTTCGCCCGGCGACACGCTGCGGGTTTCGTTTGAGCGGGCATCGCTGGTGTTCGGCCCGGAGGAGCCGTTCGAGCTGACCGTGGAACCCTACCGGCTGCCCCTGCCCGACGATAGCCGGTTCGTGGTGAAGATCGAGTTGACGCCGGCGCGGGGGACGCGGGTGTTGTGGTCGGCGGAGCGTGAGGGGCGGGCGGGGCAGCCGGTGGCGTTTCCGCTCCATGTTCCGCTTCCCGGCGAGGAAGGGGCCTACGACTTGACGCTGAGGGCCAGGCGGGCGGGGTGGCCCAACCCGGTCCGCCGCCCGCTCCACTGGCGGCAGACGGTCGCCGAGCGCAAGGTGCAGGTGGTGGTCGTTGCGGCCGAGCCTCCCAGCCCTGGGGGGAAGGCCGGCGCCGCCGACTTCCACCCCATCGTCGAGATCGACCCGGCGCATCCGCGCTGGTGGGAGCTGCTGGGCAAGCTGCCCCAGCTTCCGAAGGTGCAGCGGCTGTGGAAGACGCCGCTGGGCAACGACAACATGCAGCGGTGGCGCCACCCGCTGGGCGAGCTGGTCCGCCTGAACCCGAGCAGCCAGTCGCCCGACCGGAGTTGGGAGGCCTATACGTTGCCCATCGTCGACCCCGATCGCCCGCACGTCCTCGAAGTCGATTACCCCAGCGACGTGCCGCAGACGTTGGGTATCAGCGTTTTGGAGCCGAATGCGGCGGGTGCGCTGATGCCGATCGGGCTGGATTCGGGCGTGGAGGTGGGACCGGCGCCGCCGGGCGCCGACGAGTCGCCGCAATGGCGGCGGCACCGCCTGGTATTCTGGCCCCGCACCACCTCGCCCATGGTGCTGATGACGAACCTGCGCGCCGACGACCCGGCGTTGTACGGGAAGATTCGCGTTTTGGCCGGCGGCGCGCGGCTGCCCGGCGCCGACGTGGGGGCTCCTCCCGGCGGCCGCCTGCTGGCCGCGTACATGGACCGGCCCATGCTGCCGGAGAACTTCTCCGCCCACGAGTCGTTCGACGCGGCCATCGAGCGCGGCCTGGACGACTGGCAGACCTTCCACGAAGGCGGCGCGCGGCTGGTCGAATACCTCGAATACGCCGGTTACAACGGGCTGATGGTGAACGCGCTGGCCGACGGCAGCACGATTTACCCCAGCCGTGTTCTGCAGCCCACGCCCCGCTACGATACCGGCGTACTGTTCACCACGGCGCAGGACCCGGTGCGCAAGGACGTGCTGGAGATGCTGTTCCGGATGTTCAACCGGCACGAGTTGCGGCTCATTCCCGGCCTGGAGTTCGGCGCGCACATGCCGGCGCTGGAGGAAGCGCTGCGGCGGGGCGGTCCGGAGACCGAGGGGATCGAGTGGATCGGCCCGGAGGGCGTGCCGTGGCACCACGTGCATCGACCGCAGCGCGGGTTGGGGGCGTACTACAACGTGCTCCACCCGCGCGTCCAGGAGGCCATGCTCGAGGCGGTGCGCGAGGTGGTGGGCCGCTACGCGCATCACCCGGCGTTCGCCGGGCTGGCCGTGCAACTCTCGTCGCATGGCTACGCGCAGTTGCCGGGGCCCGAGTGGGGGCTCGACGACGCTACGATCGCGCGGTTCAGCAGCGAAACCGGGACGACCGTCCCCGGCGCGGGGCCCGGCCGCTTTGCCGAGCGCTCCCGGTTCCTCGCCGCCGAACCGCAGCGGACGGCGTGGCTGCGTTGGCGGGCCGAGAGGCTGCATGCCTTCCACCGGCGCGTGCAGGCGGAAGTGACCGCTGCGCGCCCGGAAGCCCGGCTGTTCCTGGCCGGCGCCGAGATGCTCTCCGGCGAGGAGCCGTTGGAACGGCTCCGGCCCACCCTGATCGGACGCCCTTCGCTTTCCGACGTGTTCCTCGGCCTTGGCATCGACGCCGAACGGTACGGGAACGCGGAGGAACCGGTGCTCATTCGCACGGAGCGGGACGCGGCCAGGGGCGGATCGGCCTCTGCGGCCGCCGTTCGGCAAATGGCCCTGCTGCCCGAGTTCGACCGGCTGTTCAAGCAGCAAGAGGCGCCGGCGGTGCTGTTTTATCAGCCGCCGCGCCGGTCGCGGGTAGGATCGTTCGACGCTCAAAGCCCGTTCCAGCCGAGCTACACGTCGCTGTTCGCCCAGATATCGCCCTCCGATTACAAGAACCGAAAGCGCTTTGCCAACGCCATGGCCAAGCTGGACCCGGCCGTGCTGTGCGACGGCGGCTGGCTGCTTCCGTTGGGGCAGGAGGCGGCGCTGCGGGATTTCGTGGCCGCGTACCGCCGCCTGCCCGCTGTGCGATTTCGGCGGGTGGAAGAGTCCCCGTGGCCCTCGCAGCCGGTCGTGTTCCGCTATGCGCACCACGAGGGGTACACGTACGTCTACGCGGTGAACAACGCGCCATTCGCCGTGGATTCGCGGGTTCGGATCGAGGCGCCGGCCGGATGCCAGCTCGAGGAGCTTTCCAGCCGGCGGCCAGCGGCCCCGTTGCGGCAGGACGGGCGCGGCGTGTTCGTATGGGAGGTGCAACTGGAACCTTACGATCTGGTGGCCGTCCGGCTGAACACGGCCGAAGCCAGGCTGATGGCGCCGGAGACGGTCATTCCCGCTTCGGTCCGGATGGCCCTCGAACAGCGTATTCGGAGGCTGGGCCGGCGGGCGGCCGTGCTGCGCAACGCGGGGCCGAAACCGGTGGTCGAAAACCCCGGCTTTGACCAGCCGAGCAGCGACTCCGACGAGATTCCCGGCTGGGCCATGACGCGTCATCGAACGGGAGTGGACGTTCGGCTCGACACCTCCAACCCCCGCCGTGGCGAGCAGTGCGTCCGCATGACCAGCCGGGGGCCGATTGCCGTGCTGGTAAGCCGGCCGTTCGAGGCCCCGGCCACGGGGCGGCTGACGATGTCGGTCTGGCTGCGGGTGGCCGACGCGGAACGCCAGCCCCCACTGCGGCTGGCTATCGAGGGCGATTTCGGGCGCGTGCCCTACCGCTTCGCGTCGGTGGGGGCCGCGCCCGGCGACGGCCAAGCGTCGGTCCCCGTCGGAACCGAGTGGGGGCAGTACGTCTTTCACGTGCCCGACCTGCCCCTGGAGCCGGGCGGGCCGATGTCGGTCCGCTTCGACTTAATGGGCGCCGGCGACGTGTTCATCGACGACATCGAGGTGTACGACCTGTCGTTCAACCGGAACGAACTGGTCGAGCTGTCGAAGCACATCTCGCTGATGGACGTGAAGCTGCAGAACGGCCGGTTGGGCGATTGCCTGGGTCTGCTGGAGGGCTATTGGCCGCGATTCCTGGAGGAGCACGTGCCCCTGCCGGCCGGGCCGGATGGCCCCGAAAACCTGGCCGACCGGCCCACCCAGCCCTCCCCCGAACCGCGCTCCCCCGAATCTCGCGAACGAACCGGCCTGCTGGAGCGGATGCGAAACCTTATGCCGAACCGGCTTTGGTAAGCTATGCTTGAAGAGAGACTTGCTTCTTTTCGCGGCTCTTCCGTTCCCAGGTGCAGCCCGCGCCAATGTAGTAGGCACACGCCGCTGTGCCGTTCCCCGGAGAAGCAGTGTGCACCTGGAAACGGAGGAACCCTTTTCGCGTGCCCCCGGAGGCGTACTGCCCGATGGAGTTCTCCTGGCCGCTCCTTGCCGTCCTGCTGCTGCTGGGCGCCGTGCAACTGGCGATGGGCGTGGTGCTGGGCTGCTGCCTGCCGATGGGCCGCCCCGGCGTCAAACGGGCGCGGCGCGAACCGGACGGTGTCCGGGAGGTCGATCCCCATCGCCTTCGGTTCTTCGCCCACCGACTCCTAAAACTCGCGGCCGGCGTTTCCGGTGAGGTGGCCAACCACCGCAGCCAGATTGTCGAAGTCAGCCGGGATTTGGCCGCCGCGGGCGAGGGAGACGCCGGCGCGTTGACCGATTCCGTCCTCCGGTCCATCGCCCGAATGGTGGCCGCCAATGACCGCCTTCAGAACCGCCTAAAGTCGGCCGAGCAGCGTTTGCAGCAGCAGAACCAGCAGATCGAGGAGCACTTTACCGAATCGCGCACCGACCCCCTGACCGGCCTGATGAACCGCCGGGCGTTCGACGATACGCTGAGCTTCCAGATCGAGCAGGGGAACCGGCCCTTCGCCCTGATGATGGTCGACGTCGACCACTTCAAGGAACTGAACGACGAGCACGGGCATCCGGCGGGGGATGACGTGCTCTGCGGTGTTTCGCAAAGACTCAAGGGGCTGCTGGGAGGAACGGGAATGGTGGCCCGGTACGGCGGCGAGGAGTTCGCCGTGTTCGTGCCCTCAGTAAACGGCGCCGAGGCCCGGCAGATTGCCGAGCGGCTCCGGCTTGGCGTGGCGGCCGCGCCGTTTTCCTGCGAGCCGGCGTCGCTGCCGTCCACCGTGAGCCTGGGCGTAGCCCTGGTGGCCGAGCACGACGACGCCTTTGCCGCCTTTAAGCGGTCCGACGAGGCGCTGTATACGGCCAAGCGATCGGGGCGGAATTGCGCGTTTTTTCACGACGGGGCGCGCTGCCGGCGCATCGAAATCGACGGGGTGCCCTCCGAGTTGCCTCCCGCGACGGCCGCCTCCAGGCCGCTTCCGGCCGCCTGGACCGGCAAGCCGGCGGATACGGCGCCGAGCGACGAGAGCTTCGACGACCTATCCGCCGACCTTCGCCGGCGAATGTTTGAGGTGGCTCGGTCGGCGTAGCCACTCGTTCAACGAACGGCCGCCGGTTCCTGCCCGCCCAGCGCCATCAGGTGGCTGAAGGTGCGCAGGTACATCATGCCGCCGGCGACCACCGGCGTGCTGTGCGAAGGCTCCTCGAGGTCGATTTCCGCCAGCAAATGGTATTCCTTAGCGGCGGCCAGCACCACCACCTTCCCCTCGCGCGAAATGCAGTAGAGGCGGTCCTGAACGCGTACCGGCGAGCCGAAGTACCGGCCGCCGACCCGCTCGCGCCAGTACACCTGGCCCGTGGGAATGTCGACGCACTGGACAACACCCAAGTCGTTCCACAAAAACAGCAAGTCGCCGTAGGCCACCGGGGTGGGCACGTAAGGGAGCGAACCGGAGATTTCGTAAACCACTTCCGCGTCGATGCCTTTTTCGGGTACGCCGGGCCGGACGGCGAACATCTGCCGCCCGGCGCCCCCTCTGCCGGAACTGGCGAAGATCAGCCCCCCGGCGGCCAACGGCGAACCTACGCAGCGGAAGTCGAAGACGGGCAATTGCCACAGGCGGCGGCCGGAACCGGGGTCGTAGCCGGTGAACCCGGGACCCCATCCCGTCGTAATAAGCTGCGGGCGGCCGCCTTCCGGCTGGTGGACCAGCGGCGTGCAGAAAGCGGTGTTGACGGCGTCGCGCTCGGCCCGCCAGCGGACCTGGCCCGTCGTGCGCTCGAGCGCCGCAATCCACCCGCCGGCCTTGTTGTCGCCCAGTTGGATAACCAGATCCTCGAATAGGATCGGCGAGGCACCGAAGCCGTGCTCCGAATCGATGGGGCCCAAGTCGCGTTGCCAGAGGGTCTCGCCGGTATGGCGGTCGAGCGCCAGGAGGATGCATTCGTTCGGATTGGCCCAAACGACGTAAACTCGATCCTCGTCGACGGCTGGGCTGGAGGCGTCGTACGCCGTGGCGTGGCCCAGGTCGAATGTGGCCGTGGGAAAGGACCGCTGCCACACGGTGCGGCCATCGGCCGTGTCGAGGCATAGGACGTGCCGCGTGGCGTCTTCCTGGACCGCCGAGGTCACGTAGATGCGATGGTTCCAAACCACCGGCGACGAATGGCCCACCCCCGGCAGCGGGACCCGCCAGGTGTAATCATCGCTGGTCCACTGGGTAGGGATCGACGCGGCTTCGCTGGCACCGGCGCCGTGTTCCCCGCGAAAGCGGGTCCACGCCGGGTCGGGGAGGTCGGCTTCCGTTGCCGGGTCGGGGCGGTCGGCTTCCGTTGGCGCGCACGCCAGCGCGGTAAGGAACAGCAAGGACAACAAACATCGGCAAGCATAGGTCATAATGGGCTCTGTGGGGGCTGGGGCCCGATCTTCCCGATCCCGATTATAGCCGCCTTGGGCAAAGACGGAAGACGCACGCGCCGGAGGGCCACCTTTAGGGGCCGTCGCCCTACTGAAGTAGGGTATCGAACGGCTGGGACTTCTGCGACGGCGTAACGCCCCCGTAATTATAACACACCCGTAATTATATGGCTATACTTGACTTGTTTAAACCAAAGTAGCGGCACCATAAGGGTCGCACTTGTTTCGGCCGCGCCGGTCGGATAAGATAATATAAAGGTAGTTGCTCCCCCGAAGGCCGCTCCTTTGGCGGGTATTTTCACCATTTCCAAAAGGTATCTAACGATGCAAATGAAAGGAATTTCTCGCCATTTCTGGGTGGGCACGCTGGCCGGCCTGGTACTCATTTCCGCGTTGGTGCACCTGGCGGTCTCGGCCCCCACCGGTCCAGGACGCTCGGAATTGACCACTCCCAGTGCCCGGGATCGGCAAATCACCCTGGCGGTCGTCTCCCTGCTCGGCCGTGAGCACCTTTCCACGCACGAGTTGGACGACGAGATTTCGCGCCGCACCTTCAAGAAATTTCTCCAGGCGCTCGACCCGATGAAGCTCTACTTCTACCAGTCGGACATCGACGCCTTCGCCCATTACCAGGACCGGCTTGACGATATGGCGCGCCGCGGCGACATCAGCTTCGCCTACCTGGTGTTCAAGACATTTCTTGAGCGGATCGACGAGCGGGTGGCCGCCGTCGACGAACTGCTGGCCATGGAGCACGACTTCACGGTGGATGAAAAGATGATCGTCGACCGAGACCAGCTCGACTATGCGCGAAATGCGGAGGAAGCCCGGGAACGATGGCGCAAACGCATCAAGTACGACCTGCTGGTGCTGCTAGCCGACGACGAGGACGGCGAAGAGGCCCTCGACCGGCTGCGCCGGCGATACCACAGTTTCGCCAGCCGCATGCACCAGACCGACAGCGACGAGCTGCTCGAGATGTACCTCAGTTCGCTCACCACGGCGTACGATCCGCACACCAGTTATATGTCGCCCAGCACGCTGGAGAACTTCGAGATCATGATGCGGCTGAATCTCGAAGGCATTGGAGCTTCCCTCCAGTCGGTCGATGGCTACACGGTGGTGCGGAAGATCATTCCCGGGGGCGCGGCCGACCGGCAGGGCGAATTGCAGGTCGAGGACCGCGTCGTGGGCGTGGGGCAGGACGAGGACGGCGAGATCGTCGACGTGGTGGAAATGAGGCTCTCGGACGTGGTGTCCATGATCCGCGGGAAGCGCGGGACGGTGGTTCGGCTCGAGGTCATTCCCGCCGACAGCCCCACACGCAAGATTATTCGCATCGAGCGCGACCGGATTGAACTGACCGACAGCGAGGCCCGGGGGAAGGTGTTCGAGGCGGGCCGCCGCCCCGACGACGGCCGCCCGTACCGGCTCGGCGTGATCGACCTGCCGAGCTTTTACATGGACATGGCGGGAGCGCGGCTCGGCCTGCCCGAGTTCAAGAGCACCACCCGCGACGTGCGCAGCATCCTCGACGGCTTCCAGGAGGAGGACGTGGACGCGGTCGTGCTCGACCTGCGGCGCAACGGCGGTGGCTCACTCACCGAGGCCATCAACCTGACCGGCCTGTTCCTCCCCGAGGGACCCGTCGTGCAGGTCAAAGACAGCGAGGGCGAGGTACAGCCGTACCATAACCTCGATCCGGACATGGCCTGGAAGGGCCCGCTGGTGGTGATGGTGAGCAAGTTCTCCGCCAGCGCGAGCGAAATCCTCGCCGGGGCCGTCCAAGATTACGGCCGCGGGCTGGTCATCGGCGACCAGGCGACCCACGGCAAGGGAACCGTGCAGAGCCTGATGGATCTCGGCCAGCAGTTGTTCCGCGTTCCCAACGCTCCGCCCATGGGCGCGCTGAAGGTGACCATGCAGCAGTTCTACCGTCCCAGTGGCGCCAGCACCCAGAAGCGCGGCGTGGTCTCCGACGTGGAAATCCCCTCGCTTACCACCCACCTGGACGTGGGTGAACGTGACCTGGACTTCCCCGTCGGATTCGACCGCATCGAGGCACTCAGCTTCAAACGGGTCGGCTACGTCGATCCGGCCGTGCGCGAACTGCTCCGGCGGCGCAGCGAGCAACGCATCGCAAACTCAGAGGACTTCGAGCGGGTGCTCGACAACATCGAACGCTACAAGGAGCAGCAGGCCCGCAAGTATGTAAACCTCAACAAGGAGCAGTTCCTCGCCGAACGCGCCGAACTGAACGCCGAGCGGGAACGGCAGCGGCAGCTCGAAGAACTCAACGACACGGACGGCTCCCCGGAAATCCAGCGCGACTACTACCTCGACGAAGCGCTGGCCATTACCGTCGACTTCCTCAACGCCCGCCAGTTGGCCCGGGCGCGGTGAACGAGGCCGACCGGGGTCGCGCCGCACGTGGCCGGTAGCAGGGACATTCGTGTCCGTCGGCGGGCCGGCGGCCGGGATGGTCCCACCCGCACGACGGAAGGTCCGTCTTGCGGCGTCATCCGTCGCGGCGACGCCGCGCACGTTGGCGGATACTCCTGGAACCTCCAGGACCGGCTCCCGGTTATCCCGGTGCCGTTGGGCGAAGGAGACTCCGACGTCGGGCTCGACTTGCAGGAAGCGTTCGAGAAGACGTACGACCGGAGAGGATACGATTATATCCTCGACTATCAAGCAGCCGTCAAACCACCATTGCCGGAGGAGGTGCGGCGGTGGGTCGCAGAGCGCGTGGCGGGGACGTAGCGAGTAAACATTCGCCGAACCCGTCAGGCCGGAGTGGCCGTCAGCGTTGTTGGAGTTCACGCTTTAGCGTGCGAGCCAAGCATGTGCAATATCCCGCACGCTAAAGCGTGAACTCCAACAAGGAGCTGGCCCCGCCTCGGCGTGTCATTCCACGTTGGCCAGCCGGCTGTGCCCGTGGCGCAGGGGAGCCCGGTGTCGGGCGTCGAGTTCCAGCCGGCGGCGGGCTTCCGCGCCCGGCCAATCTGCTTCGGCCTCGTCCAGCGCGTCGGCCGCGTCGGGCAGTGCCAGGATGAACGCCGTGCCGTGGCGGCAGTCGGTGTCGAGAACCAAGCTCCCGCCGAAACGCTCGGCAATTCGTCGCGAGGTGGGAAGTCCCCAGCCGGAACCGTTCGACGTGCCTTCGGCCAGGCGGCGGCCGGGCAGGAATATCTCGCGGCGGCGCCGGGGGTCGATGCCCGGCCCGTTGTCGTGAATTCGAACCGCCGCCAGGCTGTCGTCGCCGTCGGGGGGGTCGCACGCCTCGACAACTACCCGGGGCCGCCTCCGGTCGCACCCGTGCAGCAGCGCGTTGCGCAGCAGGTTCGTCAGCACCTGCTTCAATTGGATCGGATTGCACCAGACTGCCGGCAGGGGGTCACGAACCTGCACCTCCACGCTCCGCTCTTCCAGCAGCGCGGCCTGTTCCGCCAGAACTCGATCGACGAGGCCGGTCAATTCAATAGGTTGCGGCTCCATTTCGACCGTGCCGGCGGTGGACAGGCGGGTCAGGTCGTCGAGGTATCCCTTGGCTGCCTGGATGCACGCCTCAACGTGGGAAAGCCGCGAGCGGACTTCACCCTGCGGGGCACCGCCCGCCCCGCTCCTGTGCAACAGCGTTTTCAGGCCGCGGAGTGAGTGCTCCAACATCATGTGCGTTGCCCCCATATCGTGGGAGAGGCCGCGCAGGGCATGAAAGACTTCGGTGGGATCGGGCGTGGTGGGGGTATTCATGGGCGTTGCTCGCCAGGCCAGGAGGGGGTGCAATCGCGAATCGGTCTGGATGCGGGAGGGCACTGAGCAAATGTACCACGCGAAAACCGCCAGGCAAGCCGCAACGAATGAGGAATGACGAATGACGAGGCAGAGTCATTCGTCATTCGTCATTCGGTCTTCCTCCGCCGCTTCCCCCTCTTCCTCGAAATCTTCCTCAAAATCGTCCCCGTCCTCTAGTGGGGGCTCGGGCATTCCGCCCACGATCTGCTCGGGATTGATCCTCGCTTCGACTTCGCGCAGGATTTCCTCGGTCGGATCGGCTTCGTATTTCCAGTCGTCCAGTACGAATTGTCGTTTGCGGCCGCCGTCGTCGTAGACGATTTTGGCGATTCCCTTTTTTGCCCACTTTTTCTTGTTCAGCGTGACAATCTGGTCATACTGAAGTTGCTGGCCCCAACTTGCCCGGAGACCCGTCTCGTCGGCCTCCACCCATCGTTTCCGCGCCACGAGGAATCGGAAGAGGAAGAACAGGGCGGGGGGTACGATGGCGGCAGCGAGGATGAGTTGGGTATAGATTTCCGCCTCGGTTTTCGGCTCGCCCGGGGGGTCGGTCGACCACCCGCGCTCCTCGGCGTACTCCTCCCACTCGTCGAGCCGGTCCTCCTCTTCGAGCCGCTCATACGCCAGCCCCCGCTGCCGCTGGCGCGGATAGGTGATGGTCCCGTCGAACAGGAACCAGCCGGCCATCCCAAAGCAGAACAGGGCGACGAGCCCAAGCCGCCAGACGAACCCCGGGCTGATATTTGCTCGTATAGGCATTTCTTTTCTCCTTACCTCCACTGTACCCCAAAAAATCTGGCCTTGCCTCCCAATGGGGGTCTTGTTACGATCGGCGGCGATTATCAAGGCCGATGCTGCGCATGCTTCCCCCCCCAGAAGGCCTGGGCGCGGGGGTGCAGGAACGGGCTTGCGGTTGGAGTTCACGCTTCAGCGTGCGGGATTCCGCTGTTGCTTGATTCCCACGCTGAAGCGTGAACTCCAACCGTCCGACCGCGTAGTCGCCACAAGCCCATTGCTGCACCCCGGGCGGCGGCGCGGAGTCCGAGCTTTTCCTTCCAAGGGCCCTCAGTCGGGAGTACTGCCTCATGCAACCGCCTTCTTGCGGAACCTGCACGCCGGTAATTCGCAGGGGTATCGGTGTAACCCTGTGCGCGCTGGTCGGGTTGCTCGGCTGCGCCGACAATCCCATGGTACTCCAGGGCAGGCTCCACCAATTTGAGCAGCAACAGGTTGCGCTTAGCCGGCAGCAGGAGCAGCTCCAGGCCCGCGCCGCCGCCCTCGATCAGAGCAACCAGGAGCTGCAGACCCTAGCGGCCCAATCGCGCCAGGAGGCCGACCTGCTGGAGAAGCAACTCCAGGCCACGCGCGAGCAGCTTCGCAGCGCCAGCGCCCGGCTCGCAGAGGTCCGCGAGGAGCGGCAAAGCGCCGAGAATCAAGTCCAATCGCTCCAGGCCTCCCTCCGCCAGCGGGGAAGTGTCCTCATCACCCCCAACACCAGCGCACTGGAGGACGTGCCGCAGATCAAGCTGCCGGGCGTCGAGGTGCGGCGCGACGGCGACGTGATCCGCGTGGAGCTGGCCGGCGGCCGGATGTTCGAGTCGGGCGATGCGCGGCTGCGCGCCGGCGCGGAGGAGACCCTCGCCGAGGCGGCCGCCGAACTGGCCCGGCTGTACCCGCGGCAGATCATCGGTGTGGAGGGCCATACCGACAGCGACCCGATCGCCGGCGGCAGGTGGCGTTCGAACCACCAGCTTTCGACCGCCCGGGCGATGGCCGTCTACGACGTGCTTTCCACCCGCACCGCGCTGGAGCCGCAGCAACTGTTCGTCGTCGGCCACGGTCCGAACCACCCGGTGGTATCCAACGCCACCGAGGCCGGCAAGCAGCGCAACCGCCGCGTGGAACTGGTCGTCTATCCCGAGCAGGCGTCAAAGTAGCAGGCATACGCCGTTGTGCCGTCCGCCCCAACGGAACAACCGGCACTGGCTTGACACGCGGGCCGAACGACGCAACCATGGTCTCCATGCCTACGCCCATCGACCACGACCAGATTTTCAAGGGCCTCATCGA
>PWXP01000191.1 GCA_003561895.1 Planctomycetaceae bacterium
ATGTGCAGGGCGACTTCGCTATGAAGTACGACGACGGTAGCTTCAGCCTGCACGGACGCAGCGACGACGTGATTAACGTGAGCGGGCACCGTATGGGTACGGAAGAGATCGAAGGCGCGATTCTGCGTGATAAGCAGATCGTTGGCGACTCGCCCGTCGGTAACTGTATCGTTGTCGGTGCGCCCCACCGCGAGAAAGGCTTGACTCCGGTGGCCTTCATTCAGACCGTAGGCAATGCTAAACTCAGTACCGAAGATCGCCGCCGCCTGAATGAACTGGTACGCAATGAGAAGGGCGTGGTGTCGGTGCCAGAAGACTATATTGAGGTGAGCGCCTTTCCAGAAACGCGCAGCGGTAAATACATGCGCCGCTACCTGCGCAACATGATGCTTGATGAGCCGCTAGGCGATACGACAACGCTACGTAACCCAGAGGTACTGGAGGAACTCCAGCAGAAAATTGGCACCTGGAAACACCGCCAGCGCCTATCGGAAGAGCAGCGCATTTTCGAGCGTTATCGCTACTTCCGCATTGAGTATCACCCGGTTGCACAACACGCTTGGATGGCGATTGTTACCGTGAGTAACCCACCGGTAAACGCGCTCAATGAGCGTTCCTTGGATGAGTTGAACACGCTGCTCGATCACCTGGCACGGCGCGACGATGTGATGGCCGTCGTCTTTACGGGTGATGGTACTAAGAGCTTCGTGGCGGGTGCGGACATTCGCCAGTTCCTGGAAGAAATCCACACAGTTGAAGATGCGCTGGCTATTCCCAACAACGCGCACTTGGCTTTCCGCAAAATCGAGACGATGAAGAAGCCCTGCATCGCAGCGATCAACGGCGTGGCGCTGGGGGGCGGTATGGAGTTTGCGCTGGCCTGCCACTATCGCATTGCCGACCAGCATGCCCAGTTCGGTCAACCTGAGGTCAACCTGCGCTTGCTTCCCGGCTATGGTGGCACGCAGCGCATGCCACGTCTGCTCTTCTCGCGCCGAGGTGAGGAAGGTCTTGCTAAAGCGTTGATGATTATTATGGGCGGTCGTACCGTCGATGCCAAACATGCCTATGAGATTGGACTGGTTGATGCGCTGGCGACAGAAAACCAAGATGTGGTGACGATGGCGGTGGAAATGGTACGCCAGTATGCCGAGCACCAAACCGGCGAGGCTCCGCTGCTCACGACTGCGCCGCACAGTGGGTATACCTTGGAGCAGTCAGACGATCCCCGAACATTCTTCTCGCTGTTCCCCTATCCAGAGGCGAATATCGAACTGTGGCCTGAATTGACGACAGCCTTCAAGCAGCGTCAGAGTCTGACCGCTGAGTGGGAGCAGCCACAGCCGGAGTTTGTGCAAGAGCACCTAGAGCCGTTGATGGCCAAGCCCATTATCGAACGCTTGCTGAAGCAGGCCCAGTGGGCCGGACGCGAAAAGACCGTCAATCGCATCATTGACGCCATCCGCTTTGGCTACGAAAAAGGTTTGCTGAAAGGTCTGGAGCACGAGGCGCATGTGTTTGCCGAGGCTGTGGTTGATCCTGAGGGCGGCAAGACCGGTATTCAAGCCTTTATGGATCGCAAGAACGCGCCGCTGCCGACCCGCCGTCGAGTGTTGATTAGCGATCAAGAGAAGCAGAACCTGATTGAAGAGGGCTATTTGCTGCCGATTGGCGCGCCCTTCTTCCCTGGCGTAACGCCGGTTCCGGTTGCGCAGTATGCACAGGCCGCCATCCGCGACGAGGAAACGGGTGCCGCTCTGCACGGCGACCCGATGGATGTGGAGAAAGAAATCATCATCCCGGTAGAAAAGCCCGGCCCGATGGACGTGCAGCTTTATATGCTCGCCAGCGAAGTCAACTTCAATGACATCTGGGCTATTACGGGTGTGCCCGTGTCGCTGTTCGATGACCACGACCGTGACTGGCATGTGACGGGCAGTGGTGGTATTGGCCTTATCGTTGCAATGGGCGAGTCTGTCAAGCGTGAGGGGCGGCTCAAAGTTGGCAATCTAGTCACGATCTACAGCGGTCAGAGCGACCTGCTCTCACCTATGCAGGGTCTTGACCCGATGGCAGCAGATTTTGTCATCCAGGGGTATCAGACACCGGACGCCTCACACCAGCAGTTTATGCTGGCGCAGGCACCGCAGTGCTTGCCGCTGCCGCCCGATCTGACATTGGAGGCGGCTGGTAGCTACATTCTCAATCTGGGAACAGTCTATCGCGCCCTGTTTACCACGCTGAAAGTGCAGGGTGGTCGCCGCATCTTCATCGAGGGTTCGGCAACGGGTACCGGTCTGGATGCGACCAAGTCGGCGGCACGGAACACTCTGTTTGTCACGGGTATGGTCAGTAGCACAGAGCGTGCCCAGGCGATCAAAGATGTCGGGGCAACCGGCTATATTAACCGTAAAGACCCACGCTATCAGGGTATCTTTACACGGATACCGGAAGAGCCGGAGAAGTGGGCCGAGTGGGAGTCGGCAGGCGATGTTATGCTGGATGACTTCCGCGCACAAAATGGCGGACACTTGGCAGATTATGCGCTCTCACATGCGGGCGAATTATCCTTCCCACGCAGCTTCCAACTTCTGGGTGAGCCGCACGGTGGGTCTATTCCGACCCTGGCCTTCTATGGCGCAAGCAGCGGTTATCATTTCACCTTCATGGGTAAATCGGGGAATACCGATCCAGAGGAGATGCTGACCCGTGCTGGACTGCGAGCCGGCGAAGCCGTGATGATCTACTACGGGTTGGAACGCTACCACCAGCACGGCGCACGCAGCAGCACCCAACTTATGGACGGTGCGGGTCTGGAAGCCATCGAGGCCGCGCGTGTTAAAGGTGCGCGCATTGTGGTGGTAACGTATACGGATGCACAGCGTGAATTTATCCAGAGTCTCGGCTTCGGTGCGGCACTGCGTGGCGTGGTCAGTATTGAAGAACTGAAGCGGCGCTTCGGTGACGATTTCGACTGGCCCAAGACAATGCCCGCCCTGCCCGACCCGAAAAAAGACCTAGAGCTGTTCAAGACCAAGGTACGCGAGTTTAACGACCTGACTTTCAAGCCACTTGGCGGGGCCGTGGGGGCCTACTTGCGCAGTGCGGACAACCCGCGCGGCTATCCCGATCTGATTATCGAGCGTGCCGGACACGATGCGCTGAGTACCAGTGTCACGCTGATTAAACCGTTCACTGGACGAGTGGTTTACTTCGAGGATATGGGCAGCCAGCGCTACTCATTCTTCGCGCCGCAGGTGTGGATGCGCCAGCGCCGCATTTACATGCCGAGTGCCAATATCTGGGGTACGCACCTGTCCAATGCCTA
>PWXP01000310.1 GCA_003561895.1 Planctomycetaceae bacterium
CGCCGCAACTACTTCTTCGAGTTGGTGGACCGGAACCACCTGGAAATCCGCCGGATGAAGAACTACCTGACCCTCCAGCCGGGCGAGACTCGCGGTTGCGTCGGCTGCCACGATCACGGCAATGCCCCGTCACCGGTTGGAGCGTTGCCGCTGGCACTGCGCAAGCCGCCGCCCAAGCCCACGCCGCCGCCCTGGGGTTCCGAACCGGTGGATTTCCGCCACGTCGTCCAGCCGGTGTTGGACCGGCATTGCGTACGCTGCCACGACGGCTCCGGCGGCGAGGACAAGTCGTTCGACCTGCGCGGCGTGCAATGGGTGGACAACCGGGGCGCCTACAGCTACAGCAACCGGCCGAACTTGCAGTTCCGTTTCTCCGATTCCTACCGGGCGCTGATGCCGCACGTGCGGATCGACCCGGTGGGCGCCTACGACGGCTCGGTCACTCCGATGCCGCCCTACGCGGTCGGCTCGGCGGTCAGCCCGTTGATGAAGCTGTTGAAGGCCGGCCACCACGGAGTGGACCTGCCCGCCGCCGACTGGCTGGCCCTGGCTTGCTGGATCGACTGCAACGCGCCGTTCTACGGCGGCTGGGACGAGGTCGAGTACGTGCCGCACACCGCGGCGCCCACCACGCCGCAGGAGCGCGCGGAGCGCCGGGCCGCGCTGGGAGCAGTGGCCTACCTCGACTTGGGCTCGCACGTTTCCGACGGCGATCGGCGCTTTGGCCCCGAGCTTCGGCTGGAATCGACCCGGTTCGGCGGGTACGAGGCCGAGTTTTTTTCGGGCGAGGGGCCCGCGCCGCGCCGGCACGCGACGCACGTGTTTAGCCGGCGGCCGATCCGGCTTCGCGCCCACGGCCTCGACCCGGCTCGAGAATACCGAATTGGCGCAAGCTGGTGGGACTACGACGGGCAGCAGCGCGTGCAATCGTTGATCGTCGAAACTTTCGACGGCGAGCGGCGTTTTCCCTTGCTTTCGCAAGTAGCACTTCCGATGTGGAAAGGACGGTCGGAGCCGCCCGCCGAACATACCGTCGCCATTCCGCGCGAAGCCTACGCCGACGGCCGGTTGAAGATCGTGGTTTCCGGCGAGATCGACAAGGAGACCGTCCTCGGCGAGATGTGGTTGCTGGAGTCGGCCATGCGCGCATCCAACACCCGCGAGCAGTACGACTGAAGCCCCTCCTTCCACGCCGGGCTCGCCCGGCCGGTCAATGGGAACGGCCGGGGCAAGCCGCGGGGAGAATGGGAACCTACGCCAAGGTGTTTGACGGGCGTGGCCATCGGGGATAGACTGGAGCCGTGCGGGCAGTCGGCCTGCCCGCTCCGGCGAAGCGCGCCGGCCGGCTACGAACAGAAGATGAACGCATCGCCAATCCATTTGGGAGCAACGCTATGAGCAATTCCATGACCGACCGCCAGCAAGGCGTGTCGCCCGAAGGCATTCCGGCTTTTGGAAACCATTTACTCCGTGCAATGTCCGCGGGCCTGGCACTTTGCGCGGCGGCTTCGCTGGTGGTTGCCCGCGCCGACGATACGGACGGCCCTGCGCCGGCGCCCGCGTTCACGCCGTCCGACGACGGCGGGTACGCGTTCGACACGGGCGTGCTCGAAGGCAGGCTGAACGCGGGCGGCAGGGCCCTGGGACTGACCGGCGTCGTGCACAAGCCGACCGGGCGCCCCCTGGCGGGCGGTTTGGGGCTGATGCATCCCTACCGCATCTTCAGCGGCAGCCGGCGCTTCGGCGACGGCGCCCGCGATTGGAAAACCGCCTCGCGCGTGCTCGATGACGGCGCGGTCGAGGTCCGATGGGAACCGCCGTTCGACGTGCCGTTCGAACTGCGTGCCGTGTATCGCTGGCACAACGCGACAACGCTCGACGTGCTGATTGGCGTGCGGGCGGTAGACGAACTGCCGGCGTTCGAGGTCTTCCTGGCGTCCTACTTCGATGCGGGGTTCGCCGAGCCTTTCGTGTACGTTGAAGACCCCGATGACGGCCCGGCGCTGCTGCTTGGCGAACGAGCCTTGGGCCACTGGCTCATGGCGCCTCGCGACGACGCGGCCGTGGCCATGATCCAGGACGGTCGTTGGCGGGCCCAGCCCCACCCGGTCGATTGGACCCTCCTGCCGCCCTTGGCCGGTCCCGTCGCCGTGCGGCGCGACCGGCATTCCGACCTGGTCGCCGTAGTCATGGCGCCGGAGGCCGACTGCTTTGCCGTGTCGACGCCCTATGCCGGCGAAGGCCATTATTCGCTGTACCTGTCGCTGCTCGGGTGCGACATTGCCGCCGGCGGGCAGGCCGGAGCCCGCGCCCGGCTGATGATCGGCACCGGGCTAACCGACGCCGACATCGCCGATCATTATCGCCGGTACACGCAATGACAAAAGAAATCACATTTCAGTATACGCGTCCTTGATTCCCGTTTTCGTCCAACAGCCTTCCATGGAGCCAGGAGATACCAGATGCAGTCACCTGTCAAAGCTCGTCCAGGCCATGCACGCCGACGCCGGTGTGCGCCTGGTGGCCATGGCCGACGTGTTCGCCGGCCGCGTGGAAAGCCGCCGTCGGGCGCTGGAGAATCAGAATGCCAGGCAGATGGCGGTCGACGACGACCACTGCTTCGTCGGCCTGGATGGGTACAAGGGGGTGATCGAGGCCTCCGACGTCGTGCTGATCGCCAATGCGCGGAGGTCAGGGACACGCGGAGGTCAGGGACAGGCTTTAAATGTTAACTTTGCAGCGTGCGGGTGATGTGATAGAGTGGGTCGGCCAGCCGGGCGACCTCGTTGCCGAGTACGGCTACGACGGGCTCAATCGCCGCATCGGCAAGACGGTGCCCGACGGCGAGACCGAGCGGGCGACCGGCTACTTCTACAACGAGTCGTGGCAGTTGCTCGAAGCCCGCACGGCGGAGGGCGAGGACGAGAGCGCGACCCACTACGTATGGGACCTTTCGTACATCGACGCGCCCATTGCCCGCCTCTTCGACGGCAACGCCGACGGCCAGTTCACCGGCCCGACCGACGCGGTCCACTACTACACGTTCGACGCCAACCAGAACGTCACCGCGCTGGTGGGCCTGGTGGAAACCGAGCCCGACGTCTTCGAGTGGCAGGTGGTCGAGCGCTACACCTACACCCCCTACGGCGTCGCCACGGCGTACGATCCCGACTGGTCGAACCCCGCCGCTCCCGCCACCGACGGCCCCCTCTACGCCGGCTACCACTTCGACGCCGAGACCGGCCTCTACCACGTCCGCCACCGCCAGTACGACGCCCAACTCGGCACCTTCACCACCCGCGACCCCATCGGCTA
>PWXP01000439.1 GCA_003561895.1 Planctomycetaceae bacterium
CGAAGGTGAGGTAGTAGGTAACACGGCGATCGCCCACCCAGGTGCGCGTAGCATAGCTATCGGTCAGCCGGGGGGGATAGGAGAAGCCGACGGTGCCGTCGGAATATTGAATGGCGGCAGCGGGCTGCTGTGGCATGGACAGGTTGACCAGCGGCAACCCGCTGGTACTAACCATCAGTAACCCTATACGCCAGTCAAACAACTGCCTTCGGTGAGCCATGGTGATTCGGGGTTAAGCCCCAGCAAGCAAGTTATGGCCCTAGTCTACTCTAGAGACAGCCCCCTGTGGTGAGCACCTCATTGCCCTGATTGAGGCAACCCTTGAATGACTGCCTATGGCATTGTTTCTCACGGTACATGGCTTGGTCTGCCGCCAGCCAAGCCTGCCCCAGACCTCGGCTAGGGTGCCGCTCTGCCAACCCAATCGAAGCCTCAATACCATTAGCTTTTAGGGCCTGATTGATCCGATCGCGCAGACATTCCCTTGGGGTTAAAGCGCACTTCACAAACAAAACCGTAAACTCATCCCCACCAACCCGAGCGATCACATCTTGCTGCCGCGATGACTGACGTAGGGCCGCAGCCGTTCGGCGAAGTAACTCATCTCCTGCGGCATGGCCCTGGCTATCATTAATCCGCTTGAGGTTGTCTAAGTCAATTACAGCCACGTAAGCAGGGTGGCCATACTTGGCACATTGCCGCTCTTCGGCTGCTAAAAGATAATCCCAACCGCGTCGATTATATAACCCAGTCAGGTCATCAGTGAGGGTTTCCGCCTGCAAGCGCTCAGCCAGACTGGTTTGTTCTGCTACCTTCATGTCAGCATGTAGAATACTGCTGAGTAAGTTCGCCAGTAGCTCGACCAGCGGCAGTTCATCTAAAATCTTGGGATTTTGGGGACTGGGATCAATCGCGCACAGAGTGCCAAATAACGTTCCGTCATGGTAGAGCAAAGGTACTCCGACATAGGCTGCGATCGGCACTTGCTGGGCAATGGGCGCACTGGCGTAGGCCCTGACCTGAGTCGAGCAGGGGGCCATGCGGGGGCCTTCTCCTTTGACCATACGCGAGCAAAAGGAGTCGGTCCAGCGAAACACGTCGCCACTCTGTACCCCGTAGCTTTGATCCTGCGCCTGGAGCACAATCCAGTCATTGCCTTCGGTGCGGGTAATCATCCATAGGTCAAACCCTAAGCGACCTTGTAAATAGGCTAAGACGGCTTTTGCCGCTGCCTGGAAATCTAAAAGATGGGTATCATCAGTGGGCAGTAGCAGGGTCATGACAATGGCTTAGCAGGCCTCATGTAATCTCCCTATAGCCATGCCCAGGAATAATTAGGCGAATTGCATATCTTCTAAAAAGTTATTGGCACATAGCAATTCTTCATAAATCAGCCTGAAAGCCCGTTACAGACTTTGGAAGGATTTTCTAAAACGCCGGTACAGCTCCTAGGGCTCTGCCTTGGGGTGCTTAGGAGCTGATGGTCAATCATGCCAAGAACATCATCACCATTGGTAATAGCCCCAGTGCCAGCGCTACCACCAATGGTGATGATGCCTAAGGGGCAGCCCCTGAGTCTAGCCAACATAGTTATTATTGACGCCCTGAAAGCCTGAAAGCCTTGATATTACGTTGACCTCAAACAATGTTTACTTTAGATTACAGTTTAGGGAAGAATTTCTAAAGGAAGTTTTAATTACCATACAATCCACTTGAGGCAGTAAATTTGTGATTAATAAACCTCCTTACAAAAATCTGGGGTTTACAGGAAGTCATTAAATCTTGTTTCTCTGCCAGGCTTTTTTGACAGCTTTCTGAATTTGTCAATTAAAGTACCACTTTTTCTTATTAGGTAAAGCAGCCTAAATGAGACTTGTTCGTTATACCCCTAGCCGTTTAACCTTAAGATCTATCCCTTGGGATGCTTGGATTATGGGCATTCTATTAATTGGGATTGGTTCATTAGGAATGTTAGCGCTTGGGAGAGCTATTTTAGAATGCGATCGAGTAGGTTCTAATCAATGTACCCTTTCTTCATCTAGTTGGTTTACCTCTGAAGCGCATTCCTTTCCGATTTCAAGCATGCATGAAGCAACTCTTGAAACCTATGAAGATAGTGAAGGTGAAGTCAGCTATCGAGTTTCGATTACAACAGATCAGAGTTCCATTCCCTTAACCAATGTTTTCCTTAAGGATTTGAGAAAACAAGATAGAGATGCCTACGCCATCAATCAATTTATTAATACACCAGAAGCAAATCACCTCTATATCAAACAAGACAAACGCTGGGTTGGCATTCTGTTTTTTATCTTTTTTGGTGGGTTTGGTCTTCTTTTGCTTTGTTTGAACAAGGTAGAGGTGTTTGATTTCGACAAGAAAAAAAAATTCATTACGCTTAATTAGTTGGAACCTTATAAGGCCACAATCTCATCAGCATTCACTTAATAAAATTCTTGTGATCCAGGTCATTCCTTATAGAACTATCGACGAAGACTTTAGTCTTTTTGGACTAAGCTTTGAGTATGATCCTCAGATTTCGCTAATTCTTAGAGATGAAGAGCCTATAAAAATGATAGACAATAGTCGTAAGGGGAGGCGACTGGCGGATAAGGTTCAAGACTTTTTAGGGCTGACTCCCTGTTCTGAGTCAAGTCCGCATCCATTAACAAATAAAGAGATTGTCGAAATTTTTCATTTAATGAAGCATGGAGGAAGAATTGGAAGAGAGTTTACATTTGATAAGTTCCAGGCAAAGTATGAACAAAACCCAGGTGATATTTTAGCTTGCCAGATTTATGCCATTTCACTATTTGCCAAAGGTGAAGAAGTACAGGCCAGAAAAGTGTTAGAGAAAACGCAAGCTTTGTACGAGGCTAAAGGAAGGTCAGAGAAGGTCGCTCATATCAAAAATACCGTAGTTCAAGTGAAGTTGATTAACTCGAAGTAAGATAATAGAAAAATTTAGGTGTTTTCAATACTTTTAAATCAACTCAGGTGAAAGGATATGCCTTGGTGTACTAGCCCCACGGCTACCGTAAAAACCTGGAGGTATGAGTCATCTTGGCCCACTTTCGCGGTACCAAGGTAAACTCTCTCCGACTTTTTAAACACCACAACGCCCCAGTAGTATTCCCCTCTGAACCGGCGGTCTAGGGGTTACTGGGCCTGGGCCTGGATGGCGGTAATCGCCACGGTATTGACAATGTCCTCTACGGTGCAACCCCGGCTGAGGTCCTTGACCGGCTTTTTCAGCCCCTGCAACACGGGGCCGATGGCGATCGCCCCGGTTTCCCGCTGCACCGCCTTATAG
>PWXP01000120.1 GCA_003561895.1 Planctomycetaceae bacterium
CCTCGCACGCCAACGACACCACCGGCCCACCCCGCCCACCACTCTCGCCCCACCACGCGCCGTGAGCCGATGGCTCAATTCTTCTGAGCACCACCGGGTCAATTTATCTGAACGCCAAAGCGGAGTATTCGGCCGCTTCCGATAACGAGCGCACCCGGCAAAGCGCGCCGGTGACGGGGTCGGGCACGAGCCGGAAATGGTCGTCGTAGTCTTCCTCGCACGGATCGACGAATCGCTTGCCGGCCCGCTCTTCCTCCAGCGTTGGGTAATCCCGCTTGTACTGGCTGTTGCAGACCGAACAGGCGTAATACAGGTTAGCCCAAGCGAGTCGCAAGTCATGATAACGCGATTCGGGCCGGAAATGATCGACGGTCATCCCGTCCTCGCCCCCGAGCCTGTCGTCAGGCATCAGGCAGTAGGCGCACCGGCGGCGGAAGAGCGGGCGGAGGTGCGGCTTGTATTGCGCCGCTTTACAAAACGGCCCCGGATCCCGCCCGCGCTCGATTCTCATGGATGGCGCCCCTCTGTGAGCGTTGCCGAGGCGAGACGGTCGGCCAATCGCTTCATTTCCGTCTCGCCTGTTTGCTGGCTGTCAACCCGCTTCGGCGATTTTCGTCGGTGCTTCATTTGCAGGGCGTAGTCGCGGCCGTCCACCTCGGCTTGCAGTCGATGGAGCGCTTCGGCTTCGCCATTGGTAAGCCTTTGGGCGTCAGCCTTGGCCACAAGCCGCTCGTATTGCCGTTCTTGGTCTCGGAACAGTTCAGGCGATTCGCCCCGAAGGGATCGCTGAAACGATTCCGACAAGTAGGCGTAGAGCGGGACGTCGGCATCGAAGTCGAGCGGATAGTATCGGGTGAACGGGACCGGCACGCCCGGCCGCTGCTCGCCGGCGAATTGGTCGAGCAGGAGCCGCTCCGCCTGGGCGGGCAGGTCGTAAAGGCGCAGGATTTCCGCGTCGAGGGCACGCAGACACTCGTACAATGCCCGATCCGAGTATCCGTGCTTGTTAAAAGTGTCTTGTGGGCCTCGGCTGGCCAGCTTCAAATAGCGGCGAGCCAGACGCGATACGCGATGAATGTCTTGACGCGAAACAGGAATGACCGGCATACGGCGAAGGCTCGAAATGCGCACGTCACGCTTCAGCATGTGCGTGAAGACGTAGAAGTGAGCCAAGGGAGAATTGCAGACGGCCCAAAGGAACTCGAGTGGGCACGACTCGTTCATGGGGCGAACGCTGACAAACCGGCTCGTGAATGCCCGCCCTTTCGGATCGATGAACGGTCTTAGGCGCCACGCGCCACGGCCGGAAGGCGCGTAATTGACAAGAACCTGGGGAACGCAAGCGGTTCCGGTACCCGAGCGGCGTATAACGCCAATATCTAGATTGAAGTACCGAATACTTGGGTGCTCGTGGATGCCCCATTTTCCTTCGCTCCTATTGAATCCCTCAACGCTCCCAGGAAACGCCTTGTCTTCGATGGTCCTTTCACTTATCTTCTTGGTTTTGTATTCCACTCCCTTTCCAGGTTCCTCCGCGATCGATTCCAACTTCGGAAGATGGTGAAGCCACGACCAGATTTCCTCGTCGAACTCGGGAACCCACAGGGCACTGTCCGGTTGCTCGGAGAAGCGTGCCTGCGGCCTGATTCGGCTCGTGGTGAACTTGTAGTCCTTCTGAAAGCCTTCGCGGTGGTCCTCGCGTACGCGGCGCAGGCGCGTGCGCATCGAGCCGGTGGGTGCCCCATCGGGCAGTCGGCGGCCGAGTAGGATGGTGCATTCCTGATCGGCGAAGTCGAAAATACCGTCCGGGAAGAGCGACACCTCGTCCAGTTGACAATGAGCGGTCAACCATTCTCGAAGCCGTGTAGGGCCCTTCTTGTTGGAGAACAGGATCGTGGCCGGCACGACGGCGCCGAAGGCGGCGCCGGCTGGAAGATGGGGCAAAGTGCGCTCCAAGAGCTTTTCAGCCTTCCCCTGTTCGTACGGCGGATTTGTCAACAGCACGGTCGATGTCCGAGTGGTCGCTTCGAGGTAATCGGCAGCCAACATGTCAGCCTGCTTCACGCCGTCCCAGCCATCCGGATTCGGTTCGTCGGCAATGGTGAGAGACAGCCGTGCGATTTCCAGGGCGAACGCGTCGGTCTCGATGCCAACCAGCCGCTCACGAAGGAACTCGCTCATGCCGCCGGCAGGGCTCAGGTTAAGCGTGCGCAGCAGTCGTATCGCCGCGACAAGAAAGGGCGCGTGCCCGCTGGCCGGCTCGAATACTCGCAACCGGTCGGGCGGAATTTCGGCAATCCAATCGGCCAACCGCCAAACGACGTAATCGACCAGGTACGCCGGTGTCTTGTGGGTCCCGTGGATCTTCCTCGCGTCCTTGTCGGCAATGAGGACCCGTTCGTATACGTCGGCCAACGCTTCGGTGGTGAGGTTCCGCAAGTCGCCGAGCGCATTGAAGAGCATAGCGGCCTCGACGAGCCGTTTGCGCAGTGCCTGACCGGTGACGATAAGCGGATCGCTGGAGCCGTAGTGTTTTTCCACTCGCTGTAGCGAGCTATCAACGTCGAGCAGGTTGGCTCTGATGAAGCCGGGAACGCGCTTGTCTTTAAGGATCTTGGCTGCCAGCAGCCGGAACGCGGCCTTGAACGCGAAGTCCATGGCCGATGTTTTCCCCGCGTGCAACACACCGACTGCATTCACCACAGCCTCGGTAAGCCGGTCCCCAAGCATCGATTCCGCATACAACAGCACACCCGGGTCCACAAACAGCGGCAACTGGTACTCGCTCTCGAGCCTTCCTCGCGTCTTGGCTTGGTAGAGGCGATCCCGGGTCAGGTCTTCACGGTGCCTGTGGACGAATGCGGCAATATCTTGGGCCGGAATCGGTTGGTCGACAGCCGTCGCCTGATCTCGGCCGGGCCGCCACACTTCGTAATGGTCCGGCCCGACGGCAAACACGACCGGCGCTCCCAGAAGGCGCCGATCCATGACTGCCTGGTGGGGGGCTTCCTTGTCGAGGGCAAAGGCCGCCACACAGGCCGAACGAGCGTCGCATGGCTTGTGCGCAAACCCCGCCCAGGCGACGCGGCAATCTCCCCCCAACTGGTAGTCGTCCTGGAACAACTCGCCGAAATCGCAGTGCGCGACGAGCAATCGTCGCAATTCGGCCAGATTATGGGTGGTCATGGTGGTCACGAGTGCGAGCCTTCCTGGGGGAATACTCCGTTGCGTTCAGAGGGCTTCTGCGATCGACGCCACCCGGAAGAACCCGATCCCCCATTGCCAGTATCGCAGAAATGGCCCTGAG